>NZ_JAPFCD010000035.1:0-56730 GCF_026153155.1 Photorhabdus aballayi
GTGGCCATCGGTCACTTAAAGAAAGTGCATGAGCGGACGCACCCGGCAGAACGGCAAACACCGTCAGACGACAAACAGGCCGATAGCGACCAGCCGGACAGCCTGAAGCTGGATTGAACGCGCTGTGTTGCCGGACAATCTTAATGTTAGCCGGTTCCCTGTGAGCGCGTGGGGTGCAGTGAAAGGCAGACTGTGCGCGTCCCTGCGCACAGACTGCCTCCCTACCTTCGGCGTGCCCGGCAGTAAATGCCGGCCGCCCGGCGCTGAACATCGGCGTTCTCGGTGACAATCGTTGCCGGTCAGCCGCCATTCAACATAATGTGGCATTACGCGAAAGCGGGCTTGAACAGCCCGCCAACGCGCAACGGCACATTATGTCGGCGCCGCCCACCCAAGGGCGCTGCGCGGTTACCTGACCCCCGGTGCGCGGCTGGCCGCCGGGTTGGGCTTCTTAGCCCCTGTGGCGCGCAAGGCGGACGCCTTCCGCTGTCAGCTACTGCACTAAAACCCACCGCCGCAGTCGCCGCCATCCGTGGCGGCTCCGGTGCCCAGATCTGCCTGAAACCGTGGCCGGTCAGCCCGTCAAGGTCAACAACCCTGAAGGCAGGCCAGCAGGCTGGCGCAGTTTATGGCCCCCGCCCAACCCCGCTGCACTGGCTGCGTCCGGCTCGCAGTCGCAGGCTCCTCGCTCGTTCCCGTCCTCGCCATCTCCGCCCCGTCTGCCCCCGCAGGCAGGGGCTCCCCGCTTAACGGCTTCACCTGCGGGCCTCGCCGGCCCGCACCCGGCCAACCCGCGTCAGCGGCGCAGACAAGCTGCCCCGCCGTCGCGAGTTCCCGATAAAACCCCGGTTCCGGCAGGAAAAGGGGCTGAAACCCGGCGCTGACATCGGGGAAAAAGTGAGCTAAAATCGGCAAAATGCCCGTCGGGGCGAGTTGGCATGCTCTTTAACAGGGTGGGAAAAAACGGCGGAGAAAAAGGCTGTTAAATCAGGGGGAAAAGTCCGCTAACCTGTATGATGGTGTCGGGATAGTGCCGAAGACCCGCTCGGGCTAAATGGGGGTCCGAATCCTTACAGTTACGTGCATAACCCGGCAAACTGGATTGACCCTTTCGGGTTGGCGAGTTCACCTTCGCAATTATTAAATCGGAAACTTAGAGCCTTACAAAAAGCCCAAGGTTCCGCCGTGAATAACCGCGAATTACCTGATGGGCGAATTCGTTATTATGATAAGGAAGCGTTAGCTAGAACTGAAGGGCCAACGCGTGGACGTTCTCATGTCACAGAATGGAATCCATCAACAGGAAGTGTGAGGTCTTGGGAAGAAACTTACGACCATTCCAGCAAGGTTAATCGTGTACATCCTAAGATGAAAGATGGCCAGGTATTGGATTTACCTCATTATCCACCTACCAAAGCGGATATAGATTCAGGTATAGCAACAACCTCAGGAAAAGCTATCAAAAAATGTGGAGGATTGTCATGAGCGATCTAATCTATCTTTTTATAAGCGGCCTGAATGAAAAACTTCAAGAAAATTACGATACCTCTAACATTGCTAGATATGCATATGAATTTTACCTTGATCATGACATTGACGATGAGAGGCTAAGATATGTTGTTGATTATTTGAAAGGAATGGATGCAGATCCTGTATTTGAATTAAGTAAAGACGAAGTCACTTCTTTTGTTCGAGAAAATCTTTTTTACATCTAAAAACACCGGAAGATCCGCGTGATCTTCCGGCTTTCTTATCTTCACCGAAGCCTTACTAAGAAAACAAAATTACTTTCCCGTTGATTTCACTCGTTCAATGTTTGCGCCAAGTCCACGCAACTTATCTTCGATATGTTCATAACCCCGGTCAATATGATAAATACGGTCAACAACCGTTACTCCTTCGGCAATACAACCCGCCAGAACCAAACTTGCCGATGCGCGTAAATCCGTCGCCATGACCTGAGCACTGGATAATTTCTTAACGCCATGACAAAGCACGGTATTACTTTCAATTTCCGCATGAGCCCCCATCCGAATTAATTCAGGGATATGCATGAAACGGTTTTCGAAAATAGTTTCGGTGATCATACCAGCACCTTCAGCAACCAAATTCAGTAAGCTGAACTGTGCCTGCATATCGGTCGGGAAACCGGGGTGCGGAGCAGTACGTAATGTCACAGCTTTAGGGCGTTTACCGTGCATATCGAGGCTTATCCAGTCTTTACCAATTTCAATATCAGCCCCCGCCTCACGCAATTTAGCCAATACTGCATCCAGCGTATTAGGCTGAGCATGACGGCAAACTACCTTGCCACCGGATATCGCCGCCGCAACAAGAAATGTCCCCGTTTCAATCCGATCAGGTAGTACACGATATACACCACCACCAAGGCGTTCTACACCTTCTATGATGATATGGTCAGTGCCCGCCCCTGTGATTTTTGCGCCCAAGGTATTGAGAAAATTAGCTGTATCTTCGATTTCAGGTTCACGTGCTGCGTTCTCAATAACGGTTGTCCCTTCAGCCAACGTTGCCGCGGTCATAATTGTGACTGTCGCCCCAACGCTGACTTTATCCATCACTATGCACGCCCCTTTCAGACGCCCATTAACGGAAGCCTTAACGTAGCCCTCTTCCAGCACAATTTCAGCACCGAGTTGTTCCAAACCACTGATATGCAGATCAACCGGGCGTGCGCCAATCGCACAACCACCCGGCAAAGAGACTTGTCCCTGACCAAAACGCGCAACCAAAGGACCTAACGCCCAAATAGATGCACGCATGGTTTTCACTAGCTCGTAAGGAGCACAATATTGATTCACATCGCGGGCATCCACAAATACAGAACCATTACGTTCAACTTTGGTCCCAAGGCGATTCAATAATTTGATAGTGGTATCAATATCTTTCAATTCTGGAACATTTTGCAACTCAACAGGCTCTTCAGCCAACAACGCGGCGAACAGGATTGGCAGTGCAGCATTTTTTGCCCCGGAAATAGTAACCTCACCCGACAGACGAGTGGGCCCTTTCACACGAAATTTATCCATCTGTGACGACTCTCTTTATATAATTTGCTGTTCGCGGCGAGGCAAACAACATTAAAAACCGTTGAGCTTGCGATCTCGTTTCCAGTCATCCGGTGTGTAAGCTTTGATTGACAGGGCATGAATACGATTATCAGCAATGTATTCCATCAAAGGCGCATAAACGGCTTGCTGCTGTTTTACCCGGCTCATACCGGCAAACATTTCACCAACCACAATAACCTGGAAATGGCTGCCATCTCCGTTAACGATGACTTCATCCAGTGCTAATTTATCCATCAGCACTTGCTTAATCTCATTAGTATCCATAATTGCTCAATGTTCTGTAGTTATACCCGTTATCTTTCAAGTTGCCTCTTTGTTGGCTGCACTCGCTCACCCCGGTCACATAGTTCTCTATGCTCCCAGGGATTCACTCCCTTGCCGCCGCGATGCATCTTGAAATCCATAGGGTATAGAAATAATAGACAGCCATCTATCCTAATAGAATCCTGCTTATTCTTAAACTATGAAAACGCCCTTGTAATATTTCTGCTTACAAGGGCGCTGATTATACCCGTTATCTTTCAAGTTGCCTCTTTGTTGGCTGCGCTTACTCACCCCAGTCACATAGTTATCTATGCTCCCGGGGATTCGTTCCCTTGCCGTCGCGATGCAGCTTGAAATCCATAGGGTATGTACAGATAATTAATGAGATTATCGGTTAGCTATCAATGATCATTGTTTGCAGATCATAGAGTGTAATCAGGGTATTAAGTCGTTCATTGATGCCAGAAAAACGCAATTTATCCCCTCTCTTTTGCATATGATGTTTGAAACGGACTAAAAGAGCTAACCCGGTAGAATCCACATATTCAAGTTGTGACACATTGATGCTGTTGATATCAGCCAATAATTTCTCTTTTTGCTGCCAGAGAGGAAGCAAACTATCACGATCCAAAGTGCCCTTGAGAATCAATGTTTGCCCTGTTTTTTCCCAGATCAGACTCTCACCCATCTTATTTTTTCTCTTCCAGTGTGATTGGCTGACGGGCACTGATTTCAAGCTGCTTAGTTAGGCCAGCAACACCTTGCTGACGCAAGATAGAAGCCCATTCACCCTGTTTAGTCGTAATCATACTGACGCCTTCAGCAATCATATCGTATGCCTGCCAGTAGCCAGTTTTGCTGTTTTTGCGCCACTGGAAATCAAGACGGATAGGAGGACGGCCATTCGGATCGATAATGGTGACACGAATAGCAACAACATCACTGTCCCCCAACGGCCTTTCAGGGTCAATCTGGTAAGTTTGATTGTGATACATTGCTAAAGCCTGCCCATAAGCCTGCTCAAGATAAGATTCAAATGCAGCAAAATAAACCTTGCGCTGCTCTGGCGTCGTATCTTTATAGTATTTCCCCAGAACCAATGCGCCAGCATATTTAATATGGACATAAGGCAGTAGTTCTTCTTTCACCACTTGACGCAGATAATCTGGATTTTGACGAATTTGTGATTGGCTGTTTTTCAAACGAGTAAAAGTCTTTTCCGCCGCATCCTGCATCAACTTATAAGGATTCGTCTGATCAACCGCGCTCGCTAATGGCGCAACAACTAACAGCGCCACCATTAATAATCTCTTCAACATAATGGATTCCTCTTAATGATATTCAATTGCTGGCTAAGGTGTCGGCTTATGTTCTGCCCCACTTTGAGCATTATCGCCACTCTTATACAAGAACTGGCCGATAAGATCCTCAAGCACCATTGCTGATTTGGTATCCTGTACGCGGTCACCCTCTTTCAGAATACGGGTGTCCATATCGGGATCTTCAAACCCTATATTCAGGGCAATATATTGTTCACCTAACAAGCCAGAAGTACGGATGGAAAGAGAACTGGTATCAGGGATATGGTCATACTGCTTCATAATATCCAGTGCCACTTGCGGTGTATAAGTTTTTTCATCAAGAGAGATACTTGCAATTCGGCCAATCACCACCCCCCCAATTTTTACCGGCGAACGTACTTTCAGACCGCCAATATTGTCAAAAGTTGCATACAAACGGTAAGTTGGCTGGTTGCCTACCGATTTAATGTCTGCCACTTTTAGGCATAAAAAGACGATTGCAGCCAGTGCAATCAAGATAAAAAACCCAACCCAAATTTCACTTTTCTTGCTTTGCATTGACTTAGTTCCCGAACATAAGTGCTGTCAGCACAAAATCCAAACCTAAAACTGCTAACGACGCATGAACCACCGTTCTGGTCGTCGCTCGGCTGATCCCTTCAGAAGTCGGGATCGCATCATAACCATTGAATAAGGCAATCCAGGTCACAGTAATGGCGAAAACGACACTTTTAATAAAACAATTCAGCAAATCTTTCTGCCATTCGATAGCAGACTGCATTGAAGACCAGAAGAAGCCACTGTCAATCCCCTTCCAATCAACACCCACCATCGCACCTCCCCAAATACCTACCGCCACAAAAATCAAAGATAATAGCGGCATACTGATAAACCCTGCCCAGAAACGGGGAGCTATCACACGACGTAATGGATCTACCGCCATCATCTCCAGGCTGGAAATTTGTTCCGTAGCTTTCATCAAACCGATTTCTGCGGTCAAGGCTGATCCAGCGCGACCAGCAAACAACAGCGCCGTGACCACCGGCCCCAACTCACGCAACAGAGATATCGCCACCATCATACCAAGACTGGCTTCCGCACTGTATGTTGTCAGTACCAGATACCCCTGTAGGCCAAGCACCATGCCAATAAACAGCCCTGAAACCATAATAATCAACAATGACCGAACACCCACGCTGTAAAGTTGCTGTCGGAGTAACGGCCACTGTCTGGCAGGTTCTGGCCTGCCAATTATCGCGCGGAAAAGCATAAAACCTGCACGGCCAAAAGAGGCAAATACCTCAATAGCCCGTCGGCCAAGTGCCGCCAGCGCCTGTGTTAACATTAACATCCCATTATCCTAATAACTCAGTTTTATAATCTCCGGCCGGGAAACGGAAAGGTACCGGCCCGTCAGCAATACCATCAAGAAATTGCCGTACTCGCCTATCAGAATTAGAGTGCAACTGCTGAGCAGTACCCTCAGCAATAACCTGTTGTTCAGCGATAATATAAGCGTAATCCGCAATGCTCAGAACTTCCGGTACATCGTGGGAAACCACCACACAAGTCACACCAAGCGCCTTATTCAGTTCATCAATCAACTTCACCAAAACCCCCATCGTAATCGGGTCCTGGCCGACAAAAGGTTCATCAAACATAATCAGATCAGGATCAAGCGCAATAGCACGAGCCAGAGCTGCACGCCTTGCCATACCGCCGGAAAGTTCGGAAGGCATCAAATTGGCAGCGCCACGCAACCCTACAGCCTCTAATTTCATCATTACAGTCGTCTGTATAATTTCCTCAGGCAGGTTTGTATGTTCACGCAGCGGAAAAGCGACGTTCTCAAAGACACTGAGATCAGTGAATAACGCCCCAGATTGAAACAGCATACTCATCTTCTTGCGAGCAGCATACAAGCGAGAGCGGGATAAAGCAGGAATATTGTCGCCATCAAACCAGATTTCTCCGCGTTCAGGACGTAACTGACCGCCAATCAATCGTAATAGTGTCGTTTTCCCTATCCCAGAAGGCCCCATAATTGCAGTGACTTTCCCTCTAGGCACAACTAGATTAATATCAGCAAAAATCGAACGGTTACCACGGGTAAAATACATACCACGGATCTCGATGAGATTTGCTGTCTGTTGGTTCATTATTGATAGCCCTTAACGGTTAATAAATTGGCTTTAATATTTGGTTCACATATTAATCACATATACTACAAAAAAACTGGGGAATTTTCGCCATTAATGTGATGACAAATTTTACTTTTCTATCCGTCGCCGTCAGAATATACCCCATCTAACTGGGCAGGCAGTTTTTGTTTAGAAAATCAACCAGCGTTAACATTAATTCGGAATATACCTTACAAAGGACGCTTCATGCTTCTGACCTTTTTACTTTTAATTACCGGATTGATTTTACTGGTATATGGTTCCGATAGATTAGTATACGGCGCTGCAATTTTTGCCCGTACTCTGGGGCTGCCTCCATTTATTATTGGTATTACCATTGTCGGCATTGGAACTTCCCTGCCCGAATTAATGATTTCAGTTACGGCAATGCTAGATAGTCAACCTGATATGGCAGTGGGTAATGTTATTGGTTCCAACATTACTAATCTGCTACTGATAACCGGTGCTGCCGCATTTATTCGTCCAATGGAAGTAAAATCAGATATTCTGCGGCAGGAGCTGCTGTTGATGCTACTGCTCACCGCCTTCTGTGGTTATTTGATGAGTGATTACTATCTCAGCCGGATGGATGGGTTGGTATTACTCACTTCCGCCATAGTGTATATTTTATTGATGATAAAAATGGTTGCTCTACCACACCGTGCCGAAACGGATATTTACACGCAAGAACAGGCTTCCGAATTACCGGTAGAAGGCAATAAACACATTGCCCTACTTTGGATTCTATTAGGGTTACTTATTTTACCTATGGCAACCCGCATGGTTATTGATAATGCAACGGTTATTGCCCGTATTTATGGCATCAGTGAATTAGTTATTGGGCTTACGGTACTTGCGGTCGGTACCAGCCTGCCAGAATTAGCAACTTCTATTGCCGCAGCGTTCAAAGGCGAAGACAACATTGCATTCGGGAATATTATAGGTTCGAATATATTCAATATATCAACTGTTTTGGGCCTTCCCGCATTACTCTCGCCAGCAGCCATTTCGCCTGAATCTTTCCATCGTGACTTTTGGGTAATGATGGTAGCCAGCATAATATTTACTGCATTTTGTTTGGGTCGTAAACACCGATTAAACCGATTTAAAGGTGTCCTGTTATTAAGCTGCTTTATCGCTTATTTTATCGTACTGTTTATTTCTAATTACAGCATTGAATAAACACAAATAAGTAGGAAAAAGAAATGCCTAAGATTGATTTTCAGCAAGCGGGTAAAAAAGTATTACGCATAGAACGTGATGGATTGACAGAACTTGAACAACATATAAACGAAGATTTTGACCGTATATGTGAATTGATATTCAACTGCGAAGGTAAAGTGATTGTCATGGGGATGGGTAAATCCGGCCATATTGGGTGTAAAATTGCTGCAACTTTCGCCAGCACCGGTACACCATCCTTTTTCGTTCATCCGGGAGAAGCCAGCCACGGCGACCTCGGCATGATTACGCCTAAAGATATTGTTTTAGCCATCTCAAATTCTGGTGAGTCCAGCGAAATTTTGTCACTGATCCCGGCATTAAAACGCCAAAAAATTCCGCTTATCTGCATGACTAACAATTACCACAGTAATATGGGGAAAGCCGCAGATATCCACCTGTGTATCAAAGTGCCACAGGAAGCCTGTCCGCTAGGTTTGGCTCCTACAACCAGTACCACGGCAACACTGGTTATGGGCGATGCTTTAGCAGTTGCATTGCTCCAGGCGCGTGGCTTTACCGCTGAAGATTTCGCCCTATCACATCCAGGCGGCACTCTTGGACGCAAACTTTTGCTGCTAGTGAGTGATTTGATGAATACAGGCAATGATATTCCAAAGGTTAATCGTGATGCATCCTTACGCGAAGCACTACTCGAAATCACCCGGCAAAAATTGGGTATGACCGTCATTTGCGATGAAAATATGTATATTGATGGTATTTTTACTGATGGTGACTTACGGCGAGTGTTTGATATGGGCGTCGATTTGTACAATGTCAAAATTTCAGATGTTATGACAACAGGTGGTATCCGTATCAAACCGAATGCCCTTGCCGTTGATGCGTTGAACTTAATGCAGTCACACCATATCACCTCGCTACTGGTCGCAGAGGAAAATAAATTACTTGGTGTATTACATATGCATGACCTGCTACAAGCGGGTGTGGTTTAACCGGAGAAAACGCCTTAATGAACCAATTAGTTTATCTGGACACCTGTTATGGTCCAGTTAGTAAAGATGTTATTGAAAAAGCCCGTAAAATCCGCTTGTTGATTTGCGACGTTGACGGCGTTCTATCCGATGGCTTGATATATATGGGCAATAACGGTGAAGAGCTAAAAACATTTAATGTCCGAGATGGCTATGGAATTCGCTGCTTAATTACTTCAGGAATCGAAGTCGCTATTATTACTGGCCGTAAAGCGAAATTGCTGGAAGATCGAGCAAACACACTGGGGATTACACATCTTTACCAAGGACAAAGTGATAAGGTTTTGGCGTACAAAGAATTGTTAGATAAACTGGGATTAAAACCAGAACAGGTTGCTTACATCGGTGATGATCTGATTGATTGGCCGGTCATGGAACAAGTGGGTTTATCTGTCGCTGTGGCAGATGCACATCCATTACTCTTACCAAAAGCGCATTATGTCACCCAAATTGCAGGGGGACGCGGTGCGGTAAGGGAACTTTGTGATTTGGTGCTTTTTGCTCAGAATAAGCTAGAAGAGGCCAAAGGATTATCAATATAGTAGGTTGAAGTGAAACGAGAATGGATAGAATCAAATCCTGGTTGGTGATAACTCTGGTATTAATCATCCTGGCGCTAATTGGCTGGAACTTGTCTGATTCAGATGGGATTAAATCATCTTCTGCTACAGATAACAGTCAGCCAACCTATCAAAGTCAGGATACCATAACTTTTGTTTATGACCCTACGGGGAAACTGACGTATAAACTGGTCGCTGATGACGTCCAAAACTATGCAGAGTCAAAACTTACCTGGTTTACCAAACCAGTGTTAATTACCTATGACTCAAATGCCATTGCTACATGGACAGTTCGTGCTAACAAAGCCAAACTGACTAACGACAAAATGCTCTATCTTTACGGAGACGTACAGGTTGACAGTCTGACTAATACGTCACAATTACAACGTATCACCACAGAGAACGCTATTATCAACTTGGTAACTCAGGATGTTTCATCTGACGATCAGGTCACACTGATTGGTGTCGGGCTAAAATCCGTCGGTATGAAAATGCGTGGCAATCTGCGGAACAAAACCGCTGAACTGATTGAAAAGGTTAACACCTACTATGAAATCCAACATGAAAAACAGAATCCGTAATGCCTTTATCGCCAGTGCCATCTTTGCGGTCAGCCTTCCCGCTCTGGCACTGAAAGATGACACACAGAAACCCATTTCTATCGATTCTGTTAAACAGGCCCTTGACATGACAGGGAACACTGCCACATTTACAGAAGATGTGATCGTTAAACAGGGTTCTATTGATATCCGCGCTAACAAGGTTGTTGTGACTCGCCCAGATGGCGATTCTAAAAAAATGATTATTGAAGCATTTGGTAATCCGGTCACTTTCTATCAGCTACAGGACAATGGCAAACCAATCAAGGGCCGCGGTTCTAAAATGCGTTACGAAATGGATAAAGAGCTGGTTACACTTACTGGCAATGCCTATTTGGAACAGT
Organism: Photorhabdus aballayi; assembly: GCF_026153155.1. Classification (NCBI taxonomy): domain Bacteria; kingdom Pseudomonadati; phylum Pseudomonadota; class Gammaproteobacteria; order Enterobacterales; family Morganellaceae; genus Photorhabdus; species Photorhabdus aballayi. The sequence goes on from NZ_JAPFCD010000035.1 coordinate 10,554, forward strand.
TAGACAGCAATATAAAAGGCGATCGTATCACCTACCTAGTCCCAACTCAGCAGATGGAAGCGTTTAGTGACAAAGGTAAACGAGTGACAACTGTCCTGCTGCCTTCTCAATTACAAGAAGAAGGCACTGGGGTTAATAACAAGAGTAAATAACGATATATGGCAATACTAAACGCAGAAAACCTGGCAAAAGCTTACAAAGGCCGTAAGGTCGTTGAAAATGTCAGCCTAAACGTGAACTCCGGCGAAATTGTCGGCCTGCTTGGTCCGAACGGCGCAGGGAAAACGACAACTTTCTATATGGTCGTCGGTATCGTCTCACGGGATGCCGGGACAATTACCATTGATAATGAAGATATCAGCCTACTGCCGCTTCACGAACGGGCACGCCGTGGTATTGGTTATTTGCCTCAAGAAGCTTCTATTTTCCGCCGTCTAAGCGTATTCGACAACCTGATGGCTGTATTGGAGATCCGCCGGGATCTGACCCAAGAACAACGAAAAGAGCGTGCCGAAGAGCTGATGGAAGAGTTCCATATCAGCCATCTACGCGACAATCTTGGTCAATCACTTTCCGGAGGTGAGCGCCGCCGCGTAGAGATTGCCAGAGCGCTGGCAGCCAATCCTAAATTTATTTTGCTGGATGAACCTTTTGCCGGCGTAGATCCTATCTCAGTTATCGATATCAAGAAGATCATTCAGCATTTGAGAGATTATGGACTAGGGGTCCTAATCACCGACCACAATGTCCGTGAAACATTGGATGTATGCGAACGTGCTTATATTGTCAGCCAAGGGCAACTGATTGCTCACGGCACACCTAATGATATTCTTAATAATGAACAGGTGAAGCGCGTTTATTTAGGCGAAGGTTTCCGGCTCTAATTTAGCCAGGAGAATTGATTTAACGCTATGAAGCAAAGTTTGCAACTCAGGTTTAGTCAGCAACTGGCTATGACACCACAGCTCCAACAAGCTATTCGTTTGTTGCAACTTTCTACGCTTGAACTGCAACAGGAAATACAGCAAGCGTTAGAAATGAACCCTTTGCTTGAACAGGACGAAGATCATCAGGAAATCGGCAATCAGGAACTTCCCGATAACGAAACGGAAGCTATGGATACGCTTGATGCCTTGCAACAAAAGGATATGCCAGACGAGTTACCCCTGGATGCCAGTTGGGATGAAATTTACACCGCTGGCACACCTTCCGGGACACGTAGTGACTATAATGACGACGAACTGCCGCTTTACCAAGGTGAAACTGTTCAAACCCTGCAAGACTATTTGATGTGGCAGGCAGAACTCACCCCTTTCACGGAAACAGATGCCGCCATTGCGACATCAATCATTGACGCCGTAGATGACACCGGCTATCTCACTGTGCCATTAGAAGATATTCTTGCCAGTATTGGTCACGATCAACTCACTCTGGCAGAAGTGGAAGCGGTGTTAAAACAGATACAACATTTCGATCCTATCGGTGTCGCTGCTCGTGATTTAAAAGATTGTCTACTGGTCCAACTATCAATGTTTCCGCCAGAAACACCTTATCTGAAAGAGGCAAAATTGATCGTTTGCGAACATCTGGAGCTATTAGGTCATCGGGATTTCCGCAACTTAACCCGCCTTAGTTGTTTGAAAGAAGATGAACTGAAAGAGGTCATAAATTTAATCCAGTCACTTGAACCGAAGCCCGGTCTGGCAATAAACACCAGCGAATCAGAATATGTCATCCCCGATGTACTGGTTCGAAAAGAGAGCGAACACTGGCAAGTAGAATTAAATACAGATAGTATCCCCCGTTTACACATTAATCAGCATTATGCAGAGCTTGGGCAACATACGCGCAATGAAAGTGACGGTCAGTTTATCCGTAATAACTTACAAGAGGCTAAATGGCTTATCAAAAGCCTGGAAAGCCGAAATGATACTCTGCTGAAAGTTGCGCGTTGCATTGTAGAGCAACAACAGGAATTTTTTGAACATGGTGAAGAACATATGAAACCTATGGTTTTGGCAGACATTGCTTTCCAGGTTGATATGCATGAATCTACCATTTCCAGGGTGACTACCCAGAAATTCCTGCACAGCTCACGTGGTATTTTTGAATTGAAGTATTTTTTCTCCAGCCATGTCAATACAGAAAGTGGAGGCGAAGCCTCTTCAACTGCAATACGGGCTTTGGTGAAAAAACTGGTAGCAGCGGAGAATCCCGCCAAACCATTAAGTGACAGTAAACTGACGAGCATGATAGCCGATCAAGGCATCATGATTGCCCGACGGACTGTCGCAAAATATCGAGAGTCGTTATCCATTCCGCCATCAAACCAACGTAAGCGTCTGGTTTGAAATGAACAGATAAGGAAGACAATATGCAACTCAAAATAACCGGCCACAATATTGAAATTACTGATGCATTACGCGACATTATCACTGCAAAATGCAGCAAACTGGATCAATATTTCGATAGGATCAACCTGACTCAGGTAATCCTCCGAGTGGAAAAGGTACAACAAATCGCCGAAGCTACTGTACACATTAACGGAGGTGAGTTGCACGCATCATCAGAACATGAAGATATGTATGCAGCAATTGATGGACTGGTTGATAAACTAGCGCGTCAATTAACCAAACATAAAGATAAACTGAGACATCATTAACAGTCATTTAACAAAAAATGTAGTAACAACAGCGAAGTTTTGCTGTAAAACAGTGCGCAAATACCGGATGCCACAGATAACCTATGGCATCCGGTATCAATGAGGCACCTAAGTGAATAGAAAAAATGAATAATCAAGCAGATTTACTACTAAGTTCTGTGCTTTCTCTCGCATGTACCCGCAATAATGTACATTGTTCGAGCAAAAAACGGGCTTTAGAGATTATCAGTGAGCTAGCATCTCAGCAGCTTAAGTTACCAGAAAATGTCGTATTCGAAGCAATATTAACCAGAGAAAAAGTAGGTACTACTGGAATTGGCAGTGGTATTGCTATCCCTCACGGTAAGTTAGATGCAGAAAGCTCAGATCAAGCAGTCGGCGTTTTCCTAAATCTGGAACAGCCCATTGCTTTTGATGCGATTGATAATCAACCAGTTGATTTGCTGTTTGCTTTACTGGTTCCAAATGATCAATGCCAGACACACTTACACACATTGTCATTGATCGCCAAACGTCTTGCAGATAAAAACCTCTGCCGCCGTTTAAGAACGGCACAAAGTGATGAAGAATTGTACTCAATTATCACTAAATAACTGTTGCAGTGCATGGAGAGCAACAGATAAGAGTGGCTCATAATAACCACTGAGAAATTAAGGGGAGTCGCCTCATGGTGCTGATGATAGTCAGTGGCCGTTCCGGTTCAGGTAAATCCGTTGCCTTGCGCGCACTGGAAGACATGGGTTTTTATTGTGTAGACAACTTGCCGGTAGTATTACTACCGGAATTAGCAAATACGTTAGCTGAGCGCGATATTTCCGCCGCGGTTAGTATTGATGTAAGAAACATGCCGGAATCTCCTGAGGTTTTCGAAGAAGCCTTGACTAAACTACCCGCGAGTTTCTCACCGCAATTACTATTTCTTGACGCTGACCGTAACACCTTGATCCGCCGTTATAGCGACACCCGCCGTCTGCATCCGCTGTCAAGCAAAAACCTTTCTCTGGAAAGCGCGATTGATCAAGAAAGCGATCTGCTGGAACCCCTTCGTTCAAAAGCAGACCTAATTATCGACACTTCCGAAATGTCAGTCCATGAATTGGCTGAGATGCTAAGAACGCGTCTGCTAGGCAAACGGGAACGTGAGTTGACAATGGTCTTTGAGTCTTTCGGCTTCAAGCATGGCATTCCAATTGATGCTGACTATGTTTTTGACGTACGTTTCCTACCAAACCCACACTGGGACCCCAAATTACGGCCAATGACCGGCCTTGATCGTCCTGTAGCCGCTTTCCTCGACCGTCATACGGAAGTGCATAACTTTATCTATCAAACCCGCAGCTATCTTGAACTCTGGCTGCCTATGCTTGAAACCAATAACCGCAGCTATCTGACCGTTGCTATTGGCTGTACTGGTGGTAAACATCGTTCTGTTTACGTGGCAGAACAGTTAGCCGATTATTTCCGCTCCCGAGGAAAAAACGTACAGTCTCGCCACCGTACTCTCGAAAAGCGAAAATAAATAATGACTGTCAAGCAGAAGCTTGAAATCAAGAATCGACTGGGAATGCACGCCCGGCCAGCAATGAAGCTGTATGATCTAGTACAGCTCTTTGAATCTCATGTTGTTTTACGCAATGATAGCCATGTTGAAGCCGAAGCTAGCAGTGTAATTGCTATGCTGATGCTGGATTCAGAAAAAGGCAGCTATATTGAAGTTGAAGCCAGCGGCCCAGATGAAGAACAGGCTCTTGCCGCCATTATTAGTCTATTTAATTCGGGATTTGACGAAGAATAACGTCGCTCACTCACCTGTAGATTATCATGTTCTTTACTGTTTTCATTAGCGACACAAAACAGTTCGTGATCATGATCTCTTTCTTTTCCAGTAAGAACAGCCTACTATCAGGTTAATCATTTTAAATAACACCCCCCTCCTCATGGTGCGGGGTGTTATTTTGTGTTGGAATCCATTTGGAGTGTGGTATGACTAAACCAGCAATTATCATCAACGAATTAGACGCAGAACGTTTAGATTCCCTGTTGGAACAGCCAGCGTTTGCAGATACTAGTATCGCTGACGCTTTGAATGAGGAGCTGGATCGTGCAGAGATTGTACCTCCAGCAGAAATTCCATCAGATGTTGTAACCATGAACAGCCGGGTTCGTTTTCTTGACCTGACAAGCAATGAAGAGCGGGTACGTACTTTAGTTTATCCCGCATCACTGCAAGACAGTTCAGATCAGCTTTCTGTTATGGCTCCTTTAGGAGCTGCATTGTTGGGCCTTCGTATCGGTGACGAAATCAGTTGGGAATTGCCAAACGGCGAAGAAACCCGCGTCAAAGTACTAGAATTACTTTACCAACCAGAAGCTGCCGGTGAGCTCCACCGTTAATTTAGCCAGCCCATTTGTCCGGGCTGACTAAAATAATCGGAAACGAGTATCTCTTATTGACCAGCGATACTCATTTCCGGTAGTAAGACTGAACCGCACTGGATATTACTGCGAGTTTCAATATCATTCCCGATAGTAACCATATTGGCCCACATATCTTTTAGATTGCCCGCAATAGTAATCTCACTAACAGGATACTGAATCTCACCATTTTCTACCCAAAAACCAGCGGCGCCACGGGAATAGTCGCCGGTTACTGCACTGACTCCCTGCCCCATCAGTTCAGTGACCACTAACCCTGTTCCCATTTGACGCAGCAAACCTGCAAAATCCTGACCTTGCCCTGCAATGCACCAGTTATGAATTCCACCTGCATGGCCAGTACTTGCCATACCTAGTTTACGGGCAGAATAACTTGTCAGAAGCCAGGTCTGTAATACTCCATCCTTGATAATATCCCGATTACTGGTAGAAACACCTTCACTATCAAATGGAGAAGATGCTAAACCTGCCAGCAAATGTGGCCGCTCTTCAATTGTCAGCCATGATGGCAGGATTTGTTTGCCCAGATGATCAAGTAAGAAAGAGGATTTCCGGTAAATACTGCTACCACTGATAGCACCAACCAGATGACCGAAAAGGCCTGTTGCAACTTCCGCAGCAAACAATACCGGCGCTTTCATAGTTGGTAATTTACGTGGCGACAAACGAGATAACGCACGGCGAGCACACTCCTGTCCAACCCATTCTGGCGATTTTAAATCTTCAAAACGACGACTAATGGTATACGCATAATCCCGTTCCATATCACCATCAAGTTCAGCAATCACACAACTCGACATAGAATGACGACTCGAGCAATAGCTTTGCAACATACCGTGGCTGTTACCAAACACTCTGATGCCATAATGGCTGTTAAAACTGCCACCTTCGGTATTGGTAATACGCTTATCTGCCTGTAATGCAGCTTGTTCTGCACGAGCAGCTAGTTCAATCGCGTTATCAGCATCCAATTCTGTTGGATGGAACAGATCAAGATCTGGCGCTTCAAACGCCAGTAGCGCTTTATCTGCCGGGCCAGCACATGGGTCCTGAGAGGTATAACGAGCGATATCAATCGCAGCCTGAACAGTACGGGCAATGGCATCCGGGCTTAAATCTGTTGATGATGCACTTCCTTTACGTTGCTGATGGTATACGGTAATCCCTAAGGCACCATCACTATTGAATTCTACATTTTCTATTTCACCAAAGCGGGTACTGACACTAATACCCGTTGTTTTATTAACCGCAACCTCCGCAGCATCACAACCCGCTTTTGCCAGCTCTAGTGCCTGTGAAACTGCATTTTCCAGTTGTTTGCGTTGTTCCGCAATTTGATCCGTGATTTTCATTAATTACCCGCAATTTGATGAATAAAGGGAAAATCTGTCGGGAAAACAGGGCCGTTTTATCCACACAATCAATGCCGAGTGGTAATCAGGCGTTTTTCCCAGTTACAATACACAATATTAGGATGTTAACACCCACCGGGCTACAGGTCATGCACCAAAAATCAACCTGACAGCTCCGGCCTTTTTAAAAGGAAAACCACTATGGCAAAGCAGCCTGAAGATTGGCTCAATGATTATCCTGCTGAAGAGGAGGAAGAAGAGATAATTTGGGTCAGTAAAAGCGAGATTAAACGTGATGCCGAAGCATTGAAAAAGCTGGGTACAGAATTGGTTGAGCTCAGCAAAAGTGCGCTTGAACGCGTTCCGTTAGATGAGGATCTGCTGGCCGCCATTGAACTTGCACAGAAGATAAAAAGAGAGGGGCGCCGTCGCCAATTACAATTTATCGGCAAACTGCTGCGTACCCGGGATGTCGAGCCAATTACCACCGCGCTGGATAAACTGAAAAATCGTCATAATCAACAAATCACTCTGCTCCATAAATTGGAAGAATTACGTGATAAATTGATTGATGGCAATGATGATGTTATTGATGAGGTTGTGACGTTATTCCCACAAACTGATCGCCAGCAATTGCGTACCTTGATCCGCAATGCTAAAAAAGAAAAGGCGGCAAATAAGCCACCTAAATCTTATCGTCAGATTTTCCAGTATCTTAAAGATATGGCCGAATCCGATTAACAACCTAAAACTCATAAGGTTATAATTCTGTTAGGGGAAAATATTAAAACTAAGTTCCCCTTCCAGCTCTTCTTCAGCTTCTTCAAACAAGAGTACTAATGAAGCAAAATCGTGTCTTTTCTGCTGCGTAAAATGGATAAAATTGACCTCTACAGGTAAATCAATTCCTCCTGTCACAACATCCCACAGAGCATCCAGATTACTACCAAACTCGTCTCCTAACTCAAATTGCTCAGAAAACTGCTGATAGAACATTTTCAGATCAGGGATACGGTCAAAATCAAACTCCACTTTATGCATAGAATTACTCCATTAAGGTAAAACTTCTGTAATGATCCAACGTCAGATAAATCAGACCATCAGATGAATAAAGCAATCTGTCACTCCCTCTGTGCCCACAACGGTAGTTAACATCTGCTTCAAACCACTGACGTTTCGGTTTCATTGGTAGCTTCTTTTCACGATTAGTAAATTTGTCGCCACCAATCGCCCTACCCGGCAGAACCTGACATAAATTTCCCTGTTTTGCATTCCAGCCAAGGTCGCGGGCCTGCATCTTAGTAATATAAATATCGGGCAATTTATTATTCTGTCGTAAGTAAGCCACCACATTATTCTGTTCAGTTAGCCCTTCAATCCGTTGTATTGCTGAGGTATTCCTACCTGTTTCTGGAGCCTGCAACAGTGTCTTATCAACACCTTTAGCAAAAGTACCACAAGTCACAACCAAAACAGTCAGTAACACACCTGCTAGCCAAGTCTTCTTCATGACTATCCTTATAATGATCTATCTCGGATAAACAGCCAAAAATCAGGCTGTTCCTCCAACGGTCAAGTTGTCCAGTTTCAAAGTAGGCTGACCAACACCAACAGGTACGCTCTGGCCCTCTTTGCCACAAACTCCGACACCTTTATCTAGATCAAGATCGTTTCCTACCATAGAGATCTGCTGCATAGCCTCAATACCGGAACCGATAAGAGTTGCACCTTTCACTGGTTTGGTAATTTTACCGTTCTCAATCAGATAAGCCTCAGATGTCGAGAACACGAATTTACCGGAAGTGATATCCACTTGACCACCACCAAAATTTGGCGCATATAAACCATTTTTCACACTACCGATGATCTCTTCCGGTGTGGAATGGCCTGCCAGCAAATATGTATTAGTCATACGAGGCATTGGCAGATGAGCATAAGATTCACGGCGACCATTGCCAGTCGGCGCGACTCCCATCAGGCGCGCATTCATTTTGTCCTGCATGTAACCTTTCAGAATGCCATTTTCAATCAATACATTGTATTGTCCAGGAACGCCTTCATCATCAATTGCCAATGACCCACGACGACCTTTTATCGTGCCATCATCAACCACAGTACAGAGTTCAGACGCGACCTTCTCACCAATCTGGCCAGAAAACACCGAAGTACCACGGCGGTTAAAATCACCTTCCAACCCATGACCAACAGCTTCATGCAGCAACACTCCCGGCCAACCAGCCCCGAGAACAACCGGCATAGTACCCGCAGGCGCAGCAACAGCGGAAAGATTCACCAGCGCCATACGAACAGCTTCGCGCGCAAATTGTTCTGCACGGATCTGACCACTAACCACTTCCAGAAAATATTCATAACCGTAACGACCACCACCACCGCTGGAGCCATGTTCACGTTTGCCATTATCTTCCACCAGCACCGTGACAGATAAGCGAATGAGAGGGCGAATATCAGCCGCCAAAGTCCCATCGGTCGCCGCGACCAACACCCGTTCATAGATCCCTGTCAGACTGGCATTGACTTCCTGTACCCTTGGATCTTCCGCGCGAGCTACCTGATCCACACGCTGCAATAACGCGATCTTTTCTTCACGGGAAAAACTTTGCAGCGGATCAATTGCCGCATAAAGCGGAGAATAGGCCACTTCGCCAAAGGTATGGACTTTACCATTTCCTTTTTCATGGACGATGCTACGGGCAGCCAGCGCACTTTGTTGCAGCGCATTCAACGTGATCTGGTCTGCATAAGCAAAACCCGTTTTTTCACCACTGATTGCCCTAACGCCAACTCCTTGATCAATATTATAGGAGCCATCCTTAATAATCCGATCTTCCAACACCCAAGATTCATGGTAACTGGACTGAAAATAGAGATCGGCATAATCCAACTGACGTTCAGTCAGTTGACCGAGTACTGAAAACAGATCTTGATGGCTTAATTTATTTGCAGCCAGTAAGTGTTCACTGACAGAAGTTAAACTCATAATTGCTACTCTTTAATTTGCGGTATTTTTTCAATCAAGGAAGTCAACTGCGGCCGGAAGCGGTTATGTTTCACCACTTTCATCTGCTCACGCATAACCTTCAAACTATCTGCCCTGACATTCAGTTGCAAGGCACTAACTGCATCGGGGTTTTTCTTAATTACTTTCCCCCAACCGTCTACTGCCATTGAGTGACCCCACGTCTGACGGGTTCCATGTACACCAACCTGAGCCGGCGCTAACAGAATACATTGGTTTTCAATAGCACGGGCTCGTAACAGTGGCTCCCAATGTGCTTTTCCTGTCAAACGAGTAAATGCCGCAGGAACAGATATCAACTCAGCGCCTTGCTCACGTAGCGCCTGAAATAACCCAGGGAAGCGCAGATCATAACATATGGCCATCCCGAGACGACCAACAGGGGTATCCACAACGGTAATATGTTCTCCGCGTTGGAAAACAGATGATTCGTTATATGATCCATGTTCATCATTAATATTGACATCAAACATATGGATTTTGTCATAACGGGCGCAAATCTTACCCTGATCATCAAACAACAGGCTACTACTGGTGAGCCGTTCAGAATTTTCACGACTGATAAGCGGCATAGAACCGATTAATAACCAAACACCATAACGGCGTGCAATCTCACTAACAGCCTGCTGTAAAGGCCCATTCCCTTGTTGTTCCGCATGCTTACGATAGCTATCAGCATTAGCAAACAACAATGCATTTTCCGGGGTCATGACAAACTTGATAGTATCTGGCAACTGCTTAATTTGCTGTTCAATTTGCGCCAAATTATGTTTGATATTCTCACCGCTACATAACTGCAAGAGTGCAACATTGACGTTTCTCATGTTCCTCTATTCTCCTTAAGCTGACGCAGAACTTCATCAATTTTCGGTTGTTCAAGATTACCAGTAATTCGGTAACGAATAACGGATATCTTATTCCATAACGGTCCCAAAACCTTGGTCGCTGCGAATAATGCAGCACCTGCCATCGGATTGATGACAAAAGCCGTCGCTACTCCCACAGTAGCAGAAATCTCCGGCGTGACGATGGCTTCTATATTTATCTGCTGGCGAACAAGATCGATCTCACCTTTCGTTATCACATCGGCAATCAACCCATCGACCCGTAAGTTTTCTGTCTTGAGTATCCCATTTTTTACCGAAACATCACCACGAATTGAATCAAATTCAAAATCCTGGCTAAAGGTATCGCTGAAATCGAGCTGTAATTTACGTAACAGAGCATCAAAACTGACTAATTTTAGTAACTGACCAGCACTTCCCCCACCCAATTTTTCAATAGCGCCTTTACCTAAGTCGCTTTTAAGATTGCCATTCAACGTCTGAAAATTGGGTTTCCACGGTGTATCCCACCAATTAAAATCAAAGCGGAAGGTAAATGGCGAATTAACAATCGGTACGACTATACCAAGGTAAGATGCCATCTCATCAAACTTTTCACCAGAAAATTGCCCCATAATACGCGTATTATTCCCTACAGCACCTTCTTGCCAACGACCTGCCAAATTTAATTTACTGACACTGTTTTCTACTATTCCATCCCTTAATACCAGCGAATTACCTTCTGGAATCAGAGAGCCAGACACCTTCCCAAGCTTCAATCCCATAATCCAACATTCAGAACAGGTGATATCTAATGAAGGCCACTGATTCAGCGAATAACGTAGAGTTGTACCTGTCTGAGATTGTTTAGCTAAATCCGATTCATCTTGCAGAGGACTGTTTTGTAAAGGACTATAATAAAGATAGCTCAAATTCATTTGCCAAGGGCCGCTATTACGGATATTAAGTTTACCGTTGATTTCCCGACTATTAGCTGTGATCTGCGTTCCCCAAGACTGTTTTTCCACATCCAACGATAACTGATTCCAACGTTGTCCCCCCACATCCAGTGATGGAAGTGATATCCGCAAATGCTGTGGCAACATTGACATTCCCGCCAATGAAGAACCTGAAGTCAGCGGCGCAATCAGCCCTAACCACTCTTCCCCCTCAATTGCCGGAAGATTCAGTTCCAATAGGGATTTTTCAGGTAAGTCAGGAACGTTGCTACTGTTACTTTGTAAAATTCCCCGTAACAATTGAGTGCTTTTCCCTGCTAAACGCCATTGAGTATTAAATGTATACTGCTTATCTAAAATGCCTTTTACTCGCAACTGCTCCATATCACCATCAGCCAGTATATGAAAAGCGCGTCGTTCATCCGCTTTCAAAGCAGGTAAATGACTATCCACTTGTGATAAGTCAGCGTCGATTTTCACATCATATTGAGGCTTACCCTGAAACGGCAAATTGATACCAACCTTTCCTTCCCAATCAACAGAGCCAGAAAACACTTTAGCAATCACCGGTGAAAATCCAGATAATTTTGCAATAGCCCAACGCGCATTCAGACCAACATTTACTCGATAGTTTTTGGGTAAACTCTCAGTAGAAAAATCAACCGTAACAGGCTGCCCAAGCCATTGGGCCGATAATTTGCCGCTTTGTAAATTGCCATTATCAAAGCGGAATCGGCCACTCACATTTTTCATTTCGCTATCTAAAGGTTTAATCAACAAATGATTATTTTTTAAAGTCACCTCACCGCGAACATTTACATTGCCTCCATCGAGTGGAATATCCAAATGTAAATTACCCGCGATTTGACCACCAACCTGCAATGTATCCAGCGTTTCACCAACAGAATTTGCTAACGGGCTGCGGGTAAAATATTCATGAATATCTTTGCCATCTCCCAGCAGATCAGCGTCGATTAATAATTTCTTGCTACGATAATTAGGAATTACGGCTGAAAGATTACTGGCTTTCACTTTACCAAGCGCCGTTTGCGGAGCAAGCATCCATAGACCGTTATTCTGGAAATTAAGATCAATATTGAGATCCAGCAATGCCGGCCAATTTGGTTGGTACTGGAACGTCGCATGACGCAATGGAGCAAAAACTTGAAACTGCCCATTATTCTTCGCAAATGGGAAATCTTTTGGATTGCCTTGAAAAACAAAAGTCGCGTTTTCTATCTGCCCTTTAATAATTGAAGCTGTCAGATAGTCAGTCAGAGGTTTCCCCATCAAAGGTTCTGGAAAATATCTCCAGGCATCACCTGCATCATAAACCCGTACTCCCGCCAGAATACTCAGCGATGGGGGCTGTTCTTTAGGCTGTTGATAACGAAAATCACCATTAACCCACAATGATTTCGCTTGCAAATCCAACCCTTGACTCCAAAGTTGTAAACCTCGCTCACCTTGCCGCCAGAGTATTTCGCCGTGACTTTGGGATATCTCAAACGGCGCCAGGAACATATTTCGATAATCAACGACACTATCCTGCAAAGCAAAACTCAGTTTGCCTTGCCGCAAGCCGCCATTGAGAGAACCTGAGAAATTATCAATAGAGGGCAGTTCCTGCCAGCGCTGCCAACTGACATTCTGCCATTGCATACTGATTCGGGAATCATCTGCCATTTTGGGTGTAATATCGAGAGCAAGATACTTTACCAATCCTTGTGGCTGACGACGCTGCCAATCCTTCACAACATCAGGAGTCAAAAAAGAAAAAGTCGGTAAAATGCTACTTAGCCGTTCAAGTTGAATGTTTTTTGCCCGGACACGCCAATGATCATGACCATCAGCTCTCTTGGTTTCCGGCAGATAGAGCACTGATACTTTTCCCGACGGCCATTGTTGACCATCAGTGTTCAAATTTGCCAGCTCAGGTGCATCAAACAACCAACCACCATCTTGGCGACGCATCCGTAACATCAGATCAGTGACCGAAAGGTTGTGAGGTTTGCCAGCAACTTTCCAATTAGCTTCTCCCTGACGGAGTTGTAACTGGCCGCCATCAATTCGACCATCTTTAAGCATAATCCAGCTAGACAAACTAAACTCAGCATCCTTCAACCCAGTATTATCCTGCAACCAATGACTTAACCACGGGTGAATATCAACATTATCTGCCTGCAAATAAATAGTACCGTTATCCAGTACGCCATTAGTGTCATGCAAATCGAATTTAACTTGTATATCTCCGTGCTGATTATTGATAGAAGAGAGACTAATTTTCCCTTGAGCACGGTGGCGATTATCTTTATTCAGCCAGGTTAATTGTGGTAACAACAGATCAGCACGTTCACCGGAGGGAGTGAGGAAAGTAAAACGGCTATCTTGCAGATTAAAATGATCAAACTGCTCTAGAAACAGATCAGAAAATAGATCCGATTGGGAAAACATATTACCGCTTTGATTATTAAACAGCGGTTGATAGTAATCTACTTGTAACTGATAAAAAGTAAGATCGCGGAAACTCCAACGCATTCTTAGCAAAGATAACCAGATATCCAATGCAACCGTGATCTTTTTGGCTTTCACATCTGCATTTGCAGTTTTTACACTGATATCACGTAATTCAAAAACAGGCCCAAAAGATTCCCATTTTCCCGCAATATATCCAGCATCAATAGGTACACCAATAATTGACTCAACTTTAGCGGATAATTGTGGGCGGTAATCATTAATATGTGGCAGTAGAAAACGTAATCCACTAACAAGCAAAGCCACAATGATAATGACTATTGCGGCTGTCGCTAATAATACTCCCGGCAGTCGCCTCACACACATCTCCTCGATTACCTATGCTGTTATGACAGCAAATCAAATGGTTACATCATAACTACGTCAAATTGTTCCTGACTGTAGAGCTGTTCTGTCTGAACTTTTACCTGTTTACCGACAAAAATCTCCACTTCCGCCAGGGCATGAGATTCCTCCCCTCTCAGCGCTTCGGCCACTGCGGGTGAGGCATAAATAAGGAAACGATCTGCGTCAACTGCCCGGTGCACACGCACAATTTCACGCATAATCTCATAACAGACAGTTTCAACCGATTTTACAGTTCCCCTTCCCTTACAAGTAGGACAGTCGCTGCAAAGTATATGCTCTATACTTTCACGAGTCCGCTTACGGGTCATTTCCACCAGTCCAAGTTGGGAAAAACCATTAATCGTCGTTTTAACACGATCTTTACTCAGCGCGTGTTCAAGAGAAGCTAATACCCGTCGACGATGCTCTTCGCTATTCATATCGATAAAATCAATAATAATAATACCACCCAGATTACGCAGCCTTAATTGCCTGGCAATAGCTTGCGTCGCCTCAATATTGGTATTAAAAATAGTTTCTTCCAAATTGCGATGCCCGACAAATGCGCCAGTATTAATATCAATTGTGGTCATCGCTTCAGTTTGGTCAATAATCAAATAACCGCCTGATTTTAATTCAACTTTGCGATCGAGTGCTCGCTGAATTTCATTTTCTACATCAAACAGATCGAAAATAGGCTGACTACCGTTATAAAGTTCCAATCTGGCAGTCATTTTAGGAATATATTCGCGAATAAATTCCTGTAATTGAGTAAACGTCAAACGAGAATCCACACGAATACGATCAAGGGCTGCTCCGGCGAAATCACGCAAAATACGATGGGCCAGAGCCAATTCGCCATAAAGTTTATTTTTAGTGACATTGCGCTTTTTACGCTCCATCACCTTACTCCACAATCGTTTCAAGAAAGCCGCATCTTGAGCTAATTCTTCGTCACCAACGCCCTCGGCAGCCGTCCTAATAATGAAACCACCATGTTCATCACAATAGTCAGCAACAATATTTTTCAGACGATTACGCTCTTCTTCACTTTCAATACGTTGTGAAACCCCGACATGAGATGCACCGGGCATAAATACAAGATAACGGGAAGGTAAAGTAATATCGGTCGTTAGTCGAGCGCCTTTAGTGCCAAGAGGATCTTTCACCACCTGAACCATTAAATCTTGTCCCTGGCGAACCAACTCAGCAATATCTTTGACATGAAAGTTCTTTTGCTCCTCACCGGCAATACATTCCGTATGAGGCACAATGTCTGAAGCGTGAAGAAAGGCAGCTTTTTCCAGACCAATATCCACAAAAGCAGCCTGCATCCCTGGTAATACCCGGCTTACACGACCTTTGTAGATATTGCCGACAATTCCTCTTTTGGCTTCCCTTTCTATATGGATTTCTTGCAAAATCCCACCATCAATGTAAGCAACGCGCGTTTCGGATGGTGTAATATTGACTAATAACTCTGCTGTCATGTGTTCCCCTTTCCATCAACTAACGCAAAAAACTTTGTGATTAATTCGTGCGTTTCCACCAATGGCAGACCAACAACTGAGTGATAACTACCATTAAGCGTTTTAACAAAGCAACCCGCTTTTCCCTGAATACCATAAGCACCCGCTTTGTCCATCGGCTCACCGGTTGCTACATAATCCAAAATTTCCTGTGTGGATAATTGGCGAAAGGTCACATCTGTAATGACTATATCACTTAAAGTACGCTGATTATCTGATAAAGCAATAGCGGTAATCACCTGATGACACTGACCGGAAAGTGCGCTGAGCATTTCAACGGCATGTTGTTCATTGCGCGGTTTTTCCAAAATCTTACCATTCAATACAACAACAGTATCCGCTCCTAGCACCGGAAAATCTTCTGGCGCAATAGCAACCCCCGCCTGAGATTTATCTTTTGCTAATCGGCTAACATATTGACGCGGAGTTTCACCCTCTTGCCATTGCTCCTTTACCTGAGGAGAAAGAATTTCAAATTTAAAGTCCAATAACTCAACCAGCTCACGCCGCCTTGGTGAGCCGGAAGCCAGATAAAGGGTTTTCATGATGATATCGTCCTTACTACTACCTATCTCATTAGGCTATTTCATTTGCCATTTTGAATCTGGAGCAGAGCTTAATCCTCACGTAATCCAGGCACGCTTCGGTTACACTCTCTACTCGCATCCTCAAGTTACTTGGAAAGAATGGCCTGCATCAGTAACGCCTGCTGGAATAAGCTCTATCAGGACATTAAAAACTGCGATCCGACCACTAATGTACATTAAACTGACGACGGATTTTTCGCATTAACAGGAACAACCACGGCCAAAGAATACCATTGACCAAACTGTTCCAGAATACTTCTGGATGAAAAGCAACATTTGATAACAAAAATTCTGCCCAAAACACACTGAAATCCATCAGTACCGATAAAGCAATGACGACCAAAGCCTGCTGCCAAAGCGCCATATTGCGGAATAATTGAAACTTAAATGACACCAAATAACTCACAAGACTGTAAGCCAAAGCGTTAACACCCAGTGTCGCCCCCTGAATCAAATCTACGATGATCCCCAATACAAAACCGGTCCCAACACTGACTCTATGAGGTAACGCCATTACCCAATAAATCAACAATAGCGCCGACCAAGTTGGCCGATACATATAAATTTGCTCCGGCCACGGCATAATTTGCAGCACCATTGCAACCAAGAAAGATAACCAAATGATCCAACGCCCATGACTCCGGTATTGATTCATTAACGATTTCCCGAATTTATAAATTTAGCAGACGTTATTGTCGATTCAGCATTTTTCACTCTTTCTGTTGTCTTGGTTGTTTCATCAGAAACAGACGATGGCGCTGGTGGTCCCACTTCATTCGCATGCGGCAATACCTGAGGCATCATTTGCATTAAACGTTCATTGGCTACACGATAAACCTCTGATGGAGGCAATGGTTCGGATGGATTATTATCCGCTCCCCACAACAACAACAAATAACGCAAACGCTGTAATTCTGCCGTTGGTCGAGCGTGAATCACAGTATAGGCTCGCTGATTATCGACTTTAACTGACGAAACCACCGCTACCGGATAACCTTCCGGGAAACGCCCCCCTAACCCAGAAGTCACCAACACATCTCCAACCCGAATGTCTGTGTTGCTTGGTAATAGCTCAAACTGCAAATCATCAGTACAACCCGCACCCGCAATAATAGCCCTGATATCATTACGTAAAACTTGAATCGGCAAAGCATGAGTCGTATCACAAATCAGTAATACCCGGCTAGTAAACTGACTGACAGCAACAACTTGACCAACAATGCCTTTGTCACTGATAACAGGTTGTCCTTCATAAACACCTTCTCTTGATCCTTTATCGATGACGACCTGATCACTATAAGGATTAGCCCTACCGGAGATCACCTGCGTCACCATCATGTGTTCATCCTGACGTAAAGGCGACCCCAATAGCTCACGCAAACGGGAATTTTCCTGTTTAAGTTGCCCTAATAACAGCATATCACTGTTTTTCATCAATAATTCTTGGCGTAAAGCACGATTTTCCAATCGAAGTTGTTCACGGGAAGCAAGGGTTTCTGACACGCCATCAAGCACTTGACGCGGGCCATTGGCGAGAAAATAAAATGGACTGACCACCGTATCCATATAATTACGGACTTTACTGAGAGCATCAAGGCGGCTGTCTGCCACAACCAAAGCAATGGCAACAATAACAGCAAAGAAAAGTCGTAATTGCAGGGAAGGCCCCCTGCTAAAAATTGGCTTCATAAGCTGCGCTATTCCAAACTGTACTGTTTCATAAACAATGGAATTCCCAGACAGCAATCGCAAGGAGGTCTGAGCTGCCCGTCATTCCTCCCTCACTTGCAAGTTAACACTCACTCCTCACTGAAGAGTTCACCGCCATGCATGTCGATCATTTCAAGCGCTTTTCCGCCACCACGGGCAACGCACGTCAATGGATCTTCCGCAACAATGACAGGAATACCCGTTTCCTCTATCAGTAAACGGTCAAGATTGCGCAATAATGCACCACCACCAGTCAAGATCATGCCGCGTTCTGAAATATCGGAAGCCAATTCTGGCGGACACTGCTCAAGAGCGACCATGACAGCACTAACAATACCCGTTAAAGGCTCTTGCAGAGCTTCAAGAATTTCGTTGGAGTTAAGCGTAAAGCCGCGTGGGACACCTTCAGCCAAGTTACGACCACGAACTTCAATCTCCAACATCTCATCGCCGGGATAAGCAGAACCGATGGTGTGTTTAATACGCTCAGCGGTTGCCTCGCCAATCAACGAACCATAATTACGGCGAACATAATTGATAATAGCCTCATCAAAACGATCACCACCGATACGTACAGAAGATGAATAAACAACCCCGTTCAAAGAGATAACCGCCACTTCCGTGGTGCCGCCGCCAATATCCACAACCATTGAGCCCGTGGCTTCAGAAACAGGTAAGCCAGCGCCAATCGCCGCAGCCATAGGTTCTTCAATCAAAAATACTTCTCGAGCACCGGCACTGAGTGCCGATTCACGGATTGCCCGACGCTCAACTTGAGTTGCGCCAACAGGTACACAAACCAAAACTCGCGGGCTTGGACGCATGAAACTGTTGCTATGAACTTGCTTAATAAAGTGTTGCAGCATCTTCTCAGTAACATAAAAATCAGCAATCACCCCATCTTTCATCGGACGAATTGCCGCAATATTACCCGGTGTTCGACCCAGCATTTGCTTTGCTTCCTGCCCAACGGCAGCAACACTTTTCGATGAACCTGCACGATCCTGACGGATTGCGACAACCGAAGGTTCATTCAATACAATACCCTGACCTTTGACGTAGATAAGGGTATTGGCGGTACCCAAGTCAATAGACAAGTCGTTGGAAAACATGCCACGAAATTTTTTAAACATAGCGAAAGGATAATCCTGCAAGCTGGGGACGGAACAAAACCCGTCTACTCTACCAACCACATGAAGCAGCGACAAGGCGCACAAGCACCTGCTTCAATAAAAAAGTGGCTACGTTATTCATATCAACAGCGCGATATTCTACGTTACTTCTCCCAAACGGAGCAGAAAAAAACTGCATAAAAATGGGTTAATTTTACCAATTGTTCCATAACGAAATGCAAGAACCACCTAATTTTGCATAATTCAACATTATGGTGCCACTGGATGATACCACTGGCACCGTACCGGCTAAATCCGCTGCTGCTTTTTGACCAATAGCTATTCCGGTAAGCTCATATCAAATTCATGCCTATAAACTCATACCTCTGCTCGCCATTACCAACACTTAACCACAAGTACGTAGTCTGTGTAGTGAGCAAATTAATGATGTAATAAACTACGACTAAAATACAATACTTTCTGCTAAAAAATAATAAAAAACAGAATTTTCTGAAATAGAACGCCATATGCAACTAATGCTGGAATATGACAATGAGATTACAGATAAAAATGCGGATAAATTCTGTTTTATAATCCATCAACACTTTATTTTTTCTTATCTACCTTATGTAAATTACTCATTTTTATCTATCCTTATTTAATGACAAAATTGATTACAGAGAACGGAACAATAATGAAAGCCCTGCTACTCAAACAACAACAGAACCAATTATCAGCGTCCATAGAAGAAATTGATGCTTCTCATCTTCCCGTGGGAGACGTTACCGTCGATATTCACTGGTCAACTCTCAACTATAAAGACGCATTAGCAATCACAGGCAAAGGGAAAATTATCCGCCAATTCCCGATGATACCGGGTATTGATTTCTCTGGCATTGTACACAGTACCGAAGATCCCCGTTTTCATATCGGTCAACATGTATTATTAACCGGCTGGGGTGTAGGAGAAAATCATTGGGGTGGACTGGCGGAACAAGCCAGAGTTTCAGGCGAGTGGTTGACACCTTTACCTGCCGGTCTGGATAGCAGACAAGCAATGATCATTGGTACTGCTGGTTTTACCGCAATGCTGTGCGTTATCGCCCTGGAACAAGGCGGCGTTAAGCCAGAAAGTGGTGATGTTGTTGTGACAGGCGCCAGCGGTGGTGTAGGGAGTACGGCGATAGCCCTACTCTCACAACTTGGCTATTCCGTTGTTGCCGTTAGCGGTAGACAAGAAAATCATGAATATTTGTTATCCCTAGGAGCAAAAAAAGTTTTGCCACGCCATGAATTTAGCCAACCACCTCGTCCACTGGAAAAACAGCTTTGGGCCGGAGCTATTGACACTGTAGGCGATAATGTACTGGCAACAATACTGGCTCAAACTCACTATAACGGCACCGTTGCAGCCTGCGGCCTCGCCGGTAATGCAAATCTGCCAACCACAGTGATGCCATTTATTTTACGTAACGTACGTCTGCAAGGCGTAGAGTCCGTCACCGTTCCATCAGCCAAACGACCTGCTGTGTGGCAACGCCTGCAAGAGCTGTTACCCGCTTCTTTTTATCGGCAGGCAACAACTGAGATAACACTGGAGCAAACAGTGGAATATGCTAATAAATTGATAGCTAACCAGGTTACAGGACGTACTTTAGTAAGAGTTCGTTAAGAATTGTGATTAGCCTCTAAAGTAGAGTGGTTTTATTCTTGACATTTTTTCTGATAAGACCAGTATTTAGCTGCTAAATGCTACGATATGATTATAATGTCGCGCTTTATCGTGGAAATAAACTGAGTAGCTGTTACAAAAAGATGACAAATCGTTAATATCGGATTATGTTGGAGCATTGTTGACAAATCGCCGGAGATACCAGCACAATGGCAGACAAGTTTCACATTTTACTCCTTAACGGCCCTAACCTGAATATGTTAGGAACCCGGGAGCCTGATATCTATGGCAACTTAACACTTGATGATATCGTCAGCAAATTGTCTGAAGAAGCCCACCAATTAGGGGTCAAATTCAGCCACCTGCAATCTAACGCAGAATTTGAGCTGATAAATAGAATTCATTCTGCACAGGGCAACATTGATTTTATCTTAATTAACCCTGCTGCATTCACGCATACCAGCGTGGCACTGCGTGATGCATTGTTGACAGTAAAGATCCCATTTATTGAGATCCACCTCTCCAATGTTCACGCGCGCGAGCCATTTCGTCATCACTCATATCTTTCAGATATTGCCGTTGGTGTAATCTGCGGTTTAGGGGGAGATGGCTATAGCTTTGCATTACAGGCAGCGGTAAACCGCTTGTCAAAACTCAACTAAATAAAACAGAAGAGTACGGAATCACACTCATGGATATTCGTAAGATAAAAAAACTGATCGAGCTGGTTGAAGAATCTGGCATTTCTGAACTGGAAATTTCTGAAGGGGAAGAGTCAGTGCGCATCAGCCGCGCATTAGCCCCCCAGAGTTTTCCGGCAGCTCAGCAATATATTCCCGTCCAAGCACAACAACCTGCATTGTCTAACGCTGTTGCGCCTTCTCAGGCTCTGCCAGAAACAATCAGCGATAGATCAGCCGCAATCGACGGTCACGTCGTTCGTTCTCCAATGGTAGGTACCTTCTATCGTACGCCTAGCCCAGATGCAAAACCGTTTATCGAAATCGGCCAACGCGTCAATGTGGGTGATACCCTTTGCATCGTTGAAGCAATGAAAATGATGAATCAGATCGAAGCCGACAAAGCAGGTGTGGTTAAAGCGATTCTTGTGGAAAGCGGTCAACCCGTTGAATTTGACGAGCCGTTGGTCGTCATCGAATAACGAGGCGTTCCCATGCTTGATAAAATTGTAATTGCTAACCGTGGTGAAATTGCCCTGCGTATCCTGCGAGCTTGTAAAGAATTGGGGATCAAAACCGTTGCGGTACATTCCTCTGCGGATCGTGACTTAAAACATGTACTGCTGGCAGACGAAACTATCTGTATAGGCCCGGCAGCTTCTGCAAAAAGCTATCTGAATATCCCGGCGATTATTTCTGCGGCAGAAATCACCGGCGCAGTAGCCATTCACCCTGGCTATGGTTTTTTGTCTGAAAATGCAGATTTTGCTGAACAGGTTGAGCGTTCCGGCTTTATTTTTATCGGTCCAAAAGCAGAAACGATCCGCCTGATGGGTGATAAAGTTTCTGCTATCAATGCGATGAAAAAAGCAGGCGTTCCTTGCGTACCTGGCTCTGATGGCCCATTGTCTGATGACACAGAGAAAAACAAAGCCTTCGCTAAACGCATCGGCTATCCTGTCATCATCAAAGCATCCGGCGGCGGCGGCGGTCGCGGTATGCGCGTCGTCCGCAGTGATAAAGATCTGGAACAATCAATCAATATGACCCGTGCGGAAGCAAAAGCTGCTTTCAATAACGATATGGTTTATATGGAAAAATTCCTTGAAAATCCACGTCATATTGAAATCCAGGTACTGGCTGACGGTCAAGGTCAAGCAATTTATCTGGCTGAACGTGATTGCTCTATGCAACGCCGTCACCAGAAAGTTGTCGAAGAAGCCCCTGCACCAGGTATCACGCCAGAAATGCGTCGCAGTATTGGTGAACGCTGTGCTAACGCATGTATCGAAATTGGCTATCGTGGCGCCGGTACTTTCGAATTCCTGTATGAAAACGGCGAATTCTATTTCATTGAGATGAACACCCGTATTCAGGTCGAACATCCAGTGACAGAAATGATTACCGGTGTTGACCTGATTAAAGAGCAGTTGCGGATCGCCGCAGGTATGCCGCTTTCCATTAAACAGAAAGATGTTGTTATTCGTGGTCACGCTATTGAATGTCGTATCAACGCCGAAGATCCGAACACGTTTCTGCCAAGCCCAGGTAAAATTACCCGTTTCCACTCACCAGGTGGATTTGGTGTACGCTGGGAATCGCATATTTATGCTGGCTACACCGTCCCTCCTTACTATGATTCAATGATTGGTAAGCTGATTACTTACGGTGAAAATCGTGACAATGCTATTGCCCGTATGAAAAATGCATTGGCAGAATTGATCATTGATGGCATCAAGACAAATATCGAGCTTCAACAGACGATTATGAATGATGAAAACTTTCAGAATGGTGGCACTAATATCCACTATCTGGAGAAAAAACTGGGATTACAGGAAACTTAAAACTGGTTTAATAACATCAACATATTTTAAGGAGCGTCCAAGCGCTCCTTTTCATATTATTTCACATTCACACAGGCAAATATTGGTGAACAATTTCACGACCTATTTCAATTGAAGCAGTCGCTGCTGGTGAAGGCGCATTACAAACGTGTAGTGAGCGCATACCCGTCACGATATGAAAATCATCAACCAGCTTGCCATCGGCAGTCAGTGCTTGAGCACGCACACCCGCGGAACCAGGAACAATATCCTCAGCATTGAGTTCAGGTATCAGGCAACGAGCATTAGCGACAAACCGTTTTTTACACAATGAACGGTATATCTCCGCCATTCCTTCACTAAAATAGGTACGCGCAATTTTCCAAAAACCACGATAGCTCAATATTTCTCTCAGATCTGTCAGATCAATATCGGTTTTTCTGTAACCTTCGCGCTTAAATGCCAGTACTGCATTCGGACCAATATCGCGTTTACCGTTATACATACGGGTAAAGTGTACACCAAGGAAAGGAAAATCTGGATTAGGTACTGGATAGATCAAATGGTTGACCAAATAGTTTTTTTCACTATTCAACACATAATATTCACCACGGAAAGGAATGATCTTCATGCCTGTATCATAGCCCGGCAAACAAGCGATACGATCACTATGCAATCCGGCACAATTAATCAACCATTTTGCCTGATAACTATTCTGTGGCGTGACAACTTCTACTCTGTCACTACCTTCTTTAATGGCGGTAACCATTTGACCATAAATCAGGGTAGCGCCACGCTGCTGGATAATTTCCGCCAGTTTATCCGCCACCTCTTTATAGTTCACAATACCAGCATCAGGAACAAGTAACGCTTCCAACCCATTAACATGCGGCTCGCGCTCATTGAGTTGCAAACGATTTAGGCGACTAACTTCCAGACCATTTTGCAATCCGCGCTGATAGAGATTTTCCAGTAATGGTAATTCTTTCGGCTGTGTAGCAACAATAACTTTGCCGCAACGATCATGGTACAAACCATGCTGGCGACAAAAAGAGAACATAGTTTTATTACCACGTGTCGCCAGACGAGCTTTCAGACTACCGGGTTTATAATAAATGCCTGAATGTACTACATTGCTATTGTGACCGCTTTGATGGCTGGCTGGTGTATTCTCTTTATCCAACATCAATATCTTGATACTCGGCTGAGCTTCCTGCAATGCATTAGCAACACCAAGCCCAACAATACCAATACCGACAATAATATAATCATACATACCTTATTCCCTATTATTGATTCAGATACCGAGCAGCCCATTTTTCTAGAT
Source organism: Photorhabdus aballayi (assembly GCF_026153155.1). Lineage (NCBI taxonomy): Bacteria > Pseudomonadati > Pseudomonadota > Gammaproteobacteria > Enterobacterales > Morganellaceae > Photorhabdus > Photorhabdus aballayi. The sequence goes on from NZ_JAPFCD010000035.1 coordinate 35,126, forward strand.
TTTTGCCAATGAGTAAAACTACACTAATACTAATGTCACTATTGGTAAAATGTTTTACCGATATTTTCAATTTTTCCCTCAATAGCAAACATGATAACCAATATCAGATAAATTATTGTCGGAAATAATTTAATTTCATTGTATTTCATATTGCTTTTCACAGTATTAGCCACCAATAAATAAACAATCTAAATTTGTCTATAATATTACCAATCATCTTGTGGGAAAAATATGATGAAAATGCGATCAACATATTCCCAAAATGCATTTCCTTATATGGGTTATGCTACAAGAATACGAGATAATCTATTCATGTAGAAAAGTTTTTAAGCAAAACTCAAATGACTTACTCAATATCACATTTTTCCTGAATAAATTCGCATCTTGCCGTACAATCCTTCCCTTCTCATCCTAATTTATCTAATTACCGGAAGAACGAATGGACAGACGATTTGTTCAATCCCATAAAGAAGCACTTTGGGCTGTGTTGTTAACGCTTGCTTACCTTACAGGCTGGCTATTGACAGCCTATTTACCCAGTGATGCTCCCGGTGTCACTGGCTTACCTCGCTGGTTTGAAATGGCATGTCTATTATTACCAATTGTATTCATCATCCTCTGCTGGTTAATGGTGAAGTTTATTTTCAAAGAAGTCCCGCTGGAGGATGAGAATGCAAAGTGAAGTTATCTTACCTCTACTTGGCTATCTAGCACTGGTATTTCTGCTATCAGTTTACGCCTATCGACGCCACCGGAAAGGCGCCTTCCTGACTGAGTATTTCCTTGGCAACCGTTCAATGGGCGGTTTTGTATTGGCCATGACCATTACTGCCACCTATATCAGTGCCAGCTCATTCATCGGCGGGCCAGGAGCAGCCTATAAATATGGTCTGGGATGGGTATTACTGTCGCTGATTCAATTGCCGGCAATATGGCTTTCTCTGGGTGTGCTAGGTAAAAAATTCGCTATTCTCGCACGCCGCTATAATGCCGTTACGCTTAATGACATGTTGTATGCCCGTTATGGCAGTCGTTTTCTGGTTTGGTTTGCCAGCCTAAGTCTTTTAGTCGCTTTTATCGGCGCGATGACCGTTCAGTTTATTGGCGGCGCACGCCTGCTGGAAACTGCTGCGGGTGTCCCTTATGGCACTGGGTTAATGATTTTCGGTATCTCTATCGCTCTCTATACCGCATTTGGGGGCTTCAGAGCGAGTGTCCTCAATGATGCTCTACAAGGGCTGGTAATGTTGTTAGGCACTGTTCTGTTGCTGGTAGCGATTATTTATAAGGCGGGAGGTCTGTCGGAAGCAGTCACCACATTACGAACAATTAATCCTGAGCTGGTTTCCCCACAAGGCGCAGACCACATCCTCAGCGGACCTTTCATGGCATCATTCTGGGTACTGGTCTGTTTTGGCGTCATTGGCTTACCTCATACCGCCGTTCGTTGCATCTCCTATCGCGATAGCAAAGCTGTTCACCGAGGGATCATCATCGGCACCATCGTCATGACGATCCTGATGTTTGGTATGCACTTAGCAGGAGCGCTTGGTCGAGCGATTATTCCTGATCTGACCATTCCCGATCAGGTTATCCCAACATTGATGATCACCGTATTGCCGCCATTGGCTGCTGGAATTTTTCTAGCCGCACCAATGGCCGCCATTATGTCCACAATTAATGCGCAACTGCTGCAATCTTCTGCAACCATCGTCAAAGATCTCTACCTAAACTTATTTCCACAACAAATCGTACAGGAAAAAAGACTCGCCCGAATTTCCAGTTTTTCTACCCTGATTCTTGGTTTGTTGCTACTTTTAGCCGCCTGGCGTCCACCCGAGATGATTATCTGGCTGAATCTATTAGCCTTCGGCGGCTTACAGGCCGTATTCCTCTGGCCATTAGTACTGGGCCTATATTGGGAAAAAGCCAATGCCTATGGCGCTATCAGTTCGATGATTACAGGGGCAACAAGCTACACTCTGCTCGCTAGTTTCAATATCCATCTATTGGGCTTCCATCCAATCGCGCCATCATTGCTACTTAGCTTGTTGGCTTTCTGGATGGGCAATACCATCGGTCAGCGATTACCGCAAAAAGCAGTCAGACCACACTAAGTTGGTCACTTTTAATCTATTTCAGTTAAGGAGAATTTTTTATGCCTTGGATACAACTTCGATTAAATACTACAGGACAGCTCGCTGAATCCCTTGGAGATACTCTAATGGAAAATGGAGCGGTATCAGTCACCTTTCAAGACAGCCACGATAACCCGGTATTCGAACCTCTACCGGGGGAGACGCGTTTGTGGGGAGATACAGATGTCATCGGGCTTTATGATGCTGAAACGGATATGAAAGCCGTCATCAACCAGCTCGAACAAGTTCCTGAGTTGGGTGAAGGATTTATTCATAAGATTGAGCAATTGGAAGACAAAGACTGGGAACGTGAATGGATGGATAACTTCCACCCAATGCGTTTTGGCAACCGCTTGTGGATCTGTCCAAGCTGGCGCGACGTTCCTGATCCAGATGCTGTCAACGTTATGCTGGACCCGGGACTGGCTTTTGGTACAGGTACTCACCCAACCACATCGTTATGCCTGCAATGGTTAGACAGTCTCAATCTGGAAGGTAAGACAGTTATCGATTTTGGTTGCGGTTCCGGCATACTGGCAATTGCCGCGCTAAAACTCGGTGCAACGCACGCTATTGGCATAGATATCGACCCACAAGCTATTCAAGCCAGCCGAGACAACGCAGAACGTAACGGCGTTCTGGAGCGTTTAACGCTATATTTGGCGAAAGATGCGCCAAACGATCTTGAATCTGATGTAGTAATTGCTAATATTTTGGCAGGCCCTCTGCGTGAACTCGCTCCTGTAATTGGCGCATTACCAAAACCGGGCGGCCTGTTAGGTCTGTCGGGTATTTTAACAAATCAGGCAGAAAGTGTTATTCAGGCCTATACTGATAAATTCGTCATCGATCCTGTCGCGGAGCATGAAGAATGGTGTCGGATATCTGGGGTAAAAATAACAACAAATTAAAATTATTTTATTTTGTTATAATTGCAAGAGTGAATTTTGATCGCTTATTGATGGTAATCCGTGCTATCAGCAAACTTGCTGATAGAAAAATCCTAAGTGACAAACTTTACCAATAACATATAACACCATGTTATTTATGAATAATTATATTTACCACAGAAGAAAAGCTGGAAAAAAGTTGTAACAAATGACGATTTGCTCAAAGTTTGGCCTTTCATATTTTGCGAAAAATGCGTAATATACGCGCCCTTGCAGTCACAGTATGGCCACTCTTTCTTCGTCTATTATGCGTATCGGACAATACCAGCTGAAAAACTGTCTTATTGCGGCCCCAATGGCTGGCATAACTGACCGCCCGTTTCGGTCGCTATGTTACACAATGGGTGCAGGTATGACAGTATCGGAAATGCTATCTTCCAACCCACAGGTCTGGAGGACAGACAAATCCCGGCTACGTATGGTTCACAGTGACGAACCGGGAATTCGTTCCGTGCAAATTGCTGGCAGTGATCCCGATGAAATGGCAGCAGCAGCGAAGATTAACGTCGCTAACGGTGCTCAGATCATTGATATCAACATGGGGTGTCCAGCCAAGAAAGTGAATCGTAAGCTAGCAGGTTCGGCTTTACTACGTTACCCAGAATTGGTGGAGAAAATTCTTTCTGCCGTTGTAAACGCAGTAGATGTTCCTGTTACGCTGAAAATCCGCACTGGATGGTCGCCAGAAGAACGAAACTGTGTAAAGATTGCCCAATTGGCCGAGCATTGTGGTATTCAAGCTCTGACGATCCACGGCAGGACTCGTGCCTGCTTATTTAACGGAGAGGCAGAGTACGACAATATTCGGACAGTTAAGCAGACTGTTGCCATTCCGGTTATTGCCAATGGTGACATTACTGACCCGCTTAAGGCCAGAGCAGTGCTTGAATACACCGGGGCTGATGCCCTGATGATAGGCCGCGCTGCTCAGGGAAGACCCTGGATCTTCCGGGAAATCCAGCACTATCTGGCAACAGGGGAATTGCTGTCACCGATGCCGATTGGCGAAGTGCAGCATTTAATGAACGAGCACATACGGGAATTGCACGACTTTTATGGTCCAGGCAAGGGAGCCCGTATCGCACGTAAGCATGTATCCTGGTATCTCCGGGAACATGCTCCTGATGACCAGTTCCGGCGCACATTCAACACCATAGAGGATGCCAGCGAACAGCTGGAGGTGTTGGGGGCATATTTCGAAAATTTTGCGTAATATAAAGAAAAGAGCTGACAGAACTATGTTCGAACAACGCGTAAATTCTGACGTACTAACCGTTGCTACTGTAAATTCACAAGATCAGGTAACTCAAAAACCTTTACGTGATTCAGTTAAACAAGCACTGAAGAACTATTTTGCTCAATTAAACGGTCAAGATGTTAATGATCTGTATGAGCTGGTATTGGCTGAAGTGGAACAGCCATTGTTGGACATGGTGATGCAATACACCCGTGGCAACCAAACACGTGCTGCCCTGATGATGGGCATCAACCGTGGCACACTGCGTAAGAAATTGAAAAAATATGGCATGAACTAATCACTAAAGTTAGTTCATTAAAAAAGGCGCTGTACCTCTTGGTAAAGTGCCTTTTTTGCCAAACCAAAAATATCTACGAACCTGACATGGCAACGTCTACGCTATTTTCGTTCCCAAAAATCCACATTATCTGCATTAAATCTCCCTTTTACCTGATTGATTTACCATAATTCCAAATCCTCTCAATGTCAGGTTATTTTCAGCTCTCATGAATATGAAATAATTGGTTACAGCCAACAATAAGATAAAACAACCACAACATATCAAGACAACACCAAGATGTTGGTTCCAACCTGCTAGCGCCAAACCTCCACCTAATATCAAATAATATAGCAAACCCAATAATGCTCCTGCGGTTCCCAATCTATCCGTATAATCAATCAATGCAGAAGCCAAGATGTTAGGAATTGCAATTCCGTAGGCCACAACAATCAAAATCATAGGCAGAATAAACAACCAGGTATCTTCCAGAACCATTATCAATCCGCCTCCTATCAGGACAATGATAGAAGCAAACAACACTAAGTTTGATGAACTCCATTGTTTGTTCAGCAAGAGTCTATTCAACCACGCGCCAATGCCTACACCCAATGCCAAAAATAATCCCGTGTAGCCAAATATCTCAGGAGAGAATCCTAACCGCTCAAAATTAAATGGAGCCAATTGGTAATAACTGAACAAACATAGATTAAAGAGGGCTATCAACAACGCATTACACCAAATTGCGACATCCTTAAGCATCATCATTAAGGTACCTATTAGCGGTATTGTTACCATTGACGCAGGGCGAGTTTCAGGCAGACAAATAGCAGACCAACCTGATAGTAATACCGCAAGTAAAGACAAGCCGGAAAAGACGCCCTTATACCCCCAGAAGTACACCAAAATAGAACCACTTATCATGCCAACTGCTGGGCTTGCAGCCAAGGCGACTCCCATAATAGAAAATACCCGAGCTAATTCACTTCTCTGGTAAGAGTCTCTCAGCATGGTTTGCGTTCCTACCGAGCCCACTGCGGCCCCAAATGCAGATAACATTCTAGCAGCCAGTAACAACTCAAACTGACGACTTAGTAATGCCATTAACGAAGCGCCGCTATAGAGTAACAATCCACTCAATATAGTTGGCCGTCTGCCTATGAGATCACATAGACGCCCCCAAACAACCACTCCGATAGCAAAAGCGAAAAAATATAAAGATAAAGTTTGAGCGGCTTGCTCGGCACTCACTTTAAATTCCTTTGCGATATTGGTTAATGCCGGGCTATAGATGGTTTCTACAATTTGTGGAAACATCATCAGCGCTGTTGCCAGCGTAAGTCCAAGTTTACGTTGCATTGTATTTTTCTTAATCAATTAAACAATAAAACGTAAATTAGCACGCTCTTAATTGTCGCATTATAATAATAAAGACAATTTATTTATTAAATCGGACATAAATATGGCATGGCTTTCCCGTGATGATAGTTTTGATCCTGATAACCTTGGGGTACCGGTAGTGGGGATTGCTGCTGAACTAGGTCAGCATGACTCAGGATTTCATCAACATGAGATGGGGCAATTATTATTTACCCAGCAAGGATGCATCAATATCACCCTGGCAGATCACTTATGCATACTTCCACCCACTCGGGTTGCCTGGATTCCACCACGAATTATTCATAGAGCAGAGATAAAAGAATCCGTCGGGTATCGCTCGATTTATCTAAATATAAATCAGATCGAATGCTTAGCAGAAAACGTTGAAGTATTGGAAGTTACACCTCTGTTACGTGAAGTATTAGAACGAATAGCACTGTCACCTTTCAATACAGATTGGTTACATAGACCTGCGGCTAACCTATTGGCCGTCTGTCTTGACGAAATCCATCTGGCAAAAAGAGAACCGACATTATTACCGCTCCCTTTCGACCGTCGTTTAGCCAGCATCCCGATGACCACACTGCCACCACCGCTCAAAATACTAGCAATGAATATCGGAGCCAGTGAAAAAACGATTAGTCGGATATTTCGCCGGGAAACCGGTCTCAGTTATCAACAATGGCGACAACAGTGGCGCTTGATTAAGTCTATAGAATTACTGGCAAAACAGGGCAATTTGTCATCTGTCGCCAATGAATTAGAATTTGCCAGTGACAGTGCCTTTGCAATATTTTTCAAGAAAATGACCGGTCGATCACCAAGGGAATATATGTCTGCTTATAAGGAACGTAGTTATTGAAGTAAGTAGTTATTGAAGTAAATAGTTATTGAAGTAAATAGTTATTGAGATAATATACAAAAAATTGCCGACATCAAAAAAACTATTCATCAAAGGATATTCACCATATGAACAGAGACGCCGGCAAGTACATCAAATAAAGAAGATAATCAAATATACCCTATGGATTTCAAGATGCATCGCGACGGCAAGGCAGCGAATCCCCGGGAGCATAGATAACTATGTGACCGGGGTGAGTGAGTGCAGCCAACAAAGAGACAACTTGAAAGATGACGGGTATAAAAGCTAATAACATTCTACATACATAGAATATACTTATTAAAAGCTATTATTTTTCATCATCATTTATCAACTGATAAGATACAGCAATATTCGCTGCCTGACCTGCTAATGGGTTGTAATCACTGGACAAATATATCCCTGAAATATAGTGACTATCACCAACATAAAATTTCCTATATCGAGATGTTCCAGGATCGCCAAACAACAAAAACCGACCATCACTCAAAGTAAAGACGGCTCTATCAACAGCACCATTGCCCCATACTTCCAAACTGGTAATTCGACTACCATTCAGAGAAATAGATGCCGTCTCACCAGATATTGTACCTAATCGATGGCTACTGCCGTCATCAAATACAACTGTCAGCCCTCCTACTCTCGGAGCCCCTCCAATACGCACAATATGCCCCATCAAAGATTCTATCTTTCTTCTCTTCCCTCCATTAAGAGCTGGTTTGAGGGGTGGAGCCATATCTTGCTCTGGAGTCAATGCCTGAATTCTAGCTTTTGCTGTTTGACGGTCAAAGAAAGTAGAATAACTTAAAACATCAACATAGATTCTATTATTTACAGACTCAGATTCACTTAATCTATCCCAAATACTGATATATTCAATCCCATGTAAACGACAGTGACCATGAACAGACATAACATTATTTGCAACAGTGTCAGCAGTCGAGTTATTAAGAGCATCATTAAGTTCTCTATCATAGATACTATTAATATAACTATTAGCCTGTTCTACCGTCTTTTTGATTAATCCTCGAACTTTTTCAATATCAATATCACTAAGCCCAATTTCAGCTCTTCTCTCTAAACCAGTAACCCAATATGTTATCTGCATCATAACCGTAGTAGAAAACATGGGTAATATTTGATAGTTAACATCATTCGAAAAATTATTAAATTTTTTGTGATAACCATCTATATTTTCTGCCAGGTTATTAAAAGCACTCCTCGCTTCGTCAGATCCTGGATGCTTATCAAGAAGATCAGCAACGGTCGCCATCCGCTCTTGTATATAGGCAATATCACCAGCAAGGATACCTTTAATCGTCTTTAATGCAGACTCTTCTATCATCCTCTCAATTTGTTTAACGATTCCTTCCCATATATTTTCTTGCGATTGAGGCCAGAATAAACCGACTAAAAAAGATATCGCGGGACCCACCGAAGGTATAAAAGATATACCTCCTATGATTGCATTTTTTACAATATCAGTAACATCCCACTCTAATGCACTCGTTTTTACCGCATATTCATTAGCCACAATGGTTCTGAGGTTTAAAACATTTTCTGTATGCATAATGAAACCCTTAAATTAAAATAAGATGTTTAAACCAAATTTGCCGTAACATAAGCAACTCTATCCGTATTATTATAGATAACAAATTTACTATAATAAAAAGAGCTGCTAGGCACGTTTAATACCTTATCTTCTCCCAATCCTACATCTATAGAACCAGCCTCAAACCATTCAGAAGTAAAACTATGAGACCAGTAAAATTTAGCCGTAACACTATTTGCCAGCCCTGTATTTACAACTCTCAGAGAGCTTCTGGATTCTGGAATTATTGGGGTGTCTATTCTAAATACTTCCACACTAGCATGAGGTGATATAGTCACATCACTCAAAGGACCAACTGCATTTAAATCTCTATGTGCTGGAACAGGAGAATCAGAATAAACTTCTGCTTTCTGTGTATCTGAATCAACAACAATGGTTATTCTAGACATATTTATTTTCCTCATTAAAATTTAAATAAAATATACTCAACTTACATATAAATATTTTCAAAAAACAGCATTACACTTAATTAAAGATACTCTTTAACCATCATAGAACCACTATTATCTTTGAAATTTAATTCCCCGATATATTACGTGGATTTTACATACCACAATAAATCACCAGAACATTAAGATAGCCATATTATAAGTAAGTCATTAATGAGACATATCTAAAAAAATCACAATAATATAAAAACTATAGCAGAAATATAGTTCGTGTCAATGTTCTACCTCAATGAAACCACTATTATTTAAGAACCATTGAAATTATATAAAATATAAACAATATATACAGAAATATTAAAATGGAAATTATTGTAATTACGTTATTAACCTGGAATTAATAATATATACTGCTATAGCAGTATATAATACTAGTTTTTATTTTCTAACTTCACATTTATATAGTGACTATAATAATTCACAAATTCACTCACAATATTAAAATGACAATTAATAAAACAGTCTATTATCCTGACCATATATTTTCATCATACCCTAATCAATAATATTTTAATCCCCAATAGATTATATCTTTTATAAGATAACGAATGAATATTCTTAAAAGCATTCCCTTTTTGATGAAATAAAATTAACTTAATAATAGAAAAATAAGGGCAGATTTCAAAACATTTGAAACCATACTCGTTGCCCCGACCCCAAATAATAAAAACTTAAAGCATTATTAATGACATCCTCACCTTGGAAAAAACAACCTTCCTAGTACTACGAGGATAATCAACCATCTAAATTCCCTTCCTGTGAAAAAGAATACGTCTCTATCCTCCCAAATACGCATTTCTCACAGCTTCATTAACCAATAATGCAGACCCACTATCTTCCAGTACGATCTTGCCGTTTTCCAGTACATATCCTCGGTCAGCCAGTTTCAATGCCTGATTTGCATTCTGTTCAACCAAAAAGATTGTCATCCCCTCTTCCCTCAATTGTTGAATAGTATCGAAAATCTGAATGATAACTATCGGCGCCAGTCCCAATGAAGGCTCATCCAACAACAATAACTGCGGCTGGCTCATTAAAGCGCGACCAATTGCCAACATTTGCTGTTCACCGCCGGACATCGTTCCAGCCCGCTGGTTACGCCTTTCTTGTAGGCGCGGAAATAAACCATAAACCCGTTCAATACGCTGCTGATACTGAGTTTTATCAGCAAAAAAACCGCCCATTGCCAAATTCTCTTCCACTGTCATACGAGCAAACACTCTGCGCCCTTCAGGAACAATAGCAATATCCTCACGCATAATACGTGCTGTCGACCATTGAGTGATATCTTTGCCACGAAAAACAATGGAACCTTCAGTTGCTCTGGGTTCACTACATAACGTACTGAGTAATGTTGTTTTTCCTGCGCCATTTGCACCAATCAGAGTGACGATTTCTCCCTGCTGAATATTCAGGCTGACCTGATGCAATACCTGAACTTCTCCATAATGGGCAGATACCCGCTTAAATTCCAACATAATTAATACACCTCGCCCAGATATGCCCGGATAACATCCGGGTTGTTACGAATCTCTTCTGGCCGTCCTTGCGCTAAAGACATTCCCTGATTAACAACATAGATACGATCTGAAATTCCCATCACCAATTTCATATCATGCTCAATTAACAGTACAGAAACTTGATGATGTTCCCTCAGTTCAGCAATTAAAGCATTAAGCTCTGCTGTCTCTTTCGGATTCAACCCCGCAGCAGGCTCATCCAGCATCAAAATTTCCGGACGAGCTGCCATACAGCGGGCAATCTCCAAACGCCGTTGCTGGCCGTATGCCAGATTACCTGCCTGTCTGTTTGCCATTGGTAATAAACCAATCCGTTCTAACCAAGTGATGGCGCAATCTATCGCCTTAGATTCTGCCCGGCGGAATGCCGGCGTTTTCAAAAGGCCGGCAAAAAGGCCCCTTTTCAGATGCTGATGTTGCGCCACTAATAGATTTTCAATCACCGTCATCTCTCGGAACAATCGCACATGCTGGAATGTTCTAATAACACCCATACGCGCAATAGCCTGCCCAGATAACCCTTCCAGATGTTTCTCCCGCAACTTTATAGTACCGCTATTCGGACAGTAAAATCCGGTCAAGCAATTAAAGATCGTGGTCTTCCCTGCACCATTAGGCCCAATAAGAGAAACAATTTCACCTTGATTTAGCCTCAAGGCTACGTTATTAACCGCCAGCAAGCCGCCGAAACGCATGGTCAGATCGGAAACTTGCAATAATGGTGTCGCACTCATGCTTGCTTTCCCTCCTGTACCTGTCGTTCCAATTTGATATGACGGCGTTTTGTCGGTAGCAATCCTTGCGGGCGCCAAACCATCATCAATACCATCATTGCCCCTAGCAACAACATACTGTAGGCATTCAGATCACGCATCATCTCACGGGAAACCACCAACAAAATGGCCGCTAGAATCACCGCCGTCTGCGATCCCATCCCTCCAAGCACCACAATCGCCAGCACAAAAGCAGATTCAGCAAAAGTGAAGGACTCTGGGCTGACGAAACCCTGCCGGGCAGCAAATAAAGTACCAGCAAAACCGGCAAATGCAGCACTGATAGTAAACGCCGCCAGTTTAATTCGGGTTGGACTTAAACCAAGAGAACGGCAAGCAATCTCATCTTCACGCAGAGCTTCCCATGCACGACCTAATGGCATACGTAGTAGTCGATTAATAATAAATACTGTCAGCATTACCAACAGTAACACCACCAGATAGAGGAAAATGACCCGATCGCTTGGATCGTATTTCAAACCAAAGAAGTTGTGGAAAGTATCCCAACCTCCCTCTTTCACACTGCGGTTAAATTCCAGCCCGAAGAAAGTCGGTTTTGGGATCTGGCTGATGCCATTCGGACCACCAGTTATTTCAGTATTATTCAACAGCAGAATGCGAACAATTTCACCAAAACCAAGCGTAACAATTGCCAGATAGTCACCTCGCAATCGCAATACCGGAAAGCCGAGTAAAAGCCCCGATAAAGCCGCTGTTAACCCCGCCAATGGCAAACTCTGCCAAAATCCTAGTCCGTAATAGTGACTTAGCAAAGCGTAGGTATAAGCACCGATAGCATAAAAACCTGCATACCCGAGTACTAACAACCCCGACAAACCAACCATCACATTCAAACCCAACCCTAGCATGACATAAATTAACGTCAGCGTAGCAATATCAACACTACCACGGGAGACAATAAACGGCCAGACAATTGCAGCAATAATGACCAATATTGCCAGTAACTTTTGTCCTTTGGTTGAACCATTGAAATCCGACAACGACCAGCTTTTAATCGGTACTTTCTTCATTGTCTGCTGAACAACCGGACGCAATAGTTGGAACAGAAAAACAACCGCACAGCCAATGCCGATCCATAACCATCGCACTTCATCGGCACGGTGGACGACCAACTTCGGACCGTCCAGCGACAACTGCATCCCCATCATAAAGGCAGACAACACAAATAAAACGACTGAAGCAATAATGGCATTCACCCAATGAGCATGTTTCATATCTTTTCTACCTCTGGACGGCCTAAAATCCCAGTCGGCATAAACAACAACACAACAATAAGTAGAGCAAAAGAAACGGCATCTTTATATTCAGTGCTCAAATAAGCGGAAGTTAGGGCTTCAGAAATGCCCAAGATCAAGCCACCAATCATCGCCCCCGGGATACTGCCAATTCCTCCCAATACGGCGGCGGTGAAAGCTTTCATTCCTGCCATAAAACCGATATACGGATTTATCACACTATAGAACTGCCCCAACAAAACACCCGCTACCGCGGCCATGACTGCACCGATAACAAAGGTTAAGGAAATCACTCGGTTAGTATTGATCCCCAACAAACCGGCCATTTTCAGATCTTCCGCACAAGCACGGCAGGCACGTCCCATACGGGAATAGCGGATAAATATTGTCAATATCAGCATGGCAAGAAATGTCACTATCCAGATGGTCAGTTGCATTGCGCTAAGACTGGCAGAAAATCCATCACTTTCGCCTAACACCCACTGTCCGGTAATCAAGCTTGGCAATGCCAGATCGCGAGAACTTTGTGACAGACTGACATAATTTTGCAAGAAAATAGACATCCCAATCGCCGAAATCAGGGCAATCAGACGTTTAGAATGACGAACTGGTCTGTAAGCCACTCGCTCAATGCTCCAACCATAAGCAGCGGCAATGACAATTGATGTTAAAAAAGCAGCCGTAATCAGCAACCAGCCCAAATCAATTCCCATCATCATTAGAGCCGCAATGACAATAAAAGAGACATAGCTACCAATCATGTAAACTTCACCATGAGCGAAGTTAATCATCCCGATAATGCCGTAAACCATCGTATAACCAATGGCAATCAAGGCATAAGTACTGCCCAGAGTCACTCCGTTTAACATCTGTTGTAGAAAATAGAGAAATTGCTCTGACATACGTTGTACCTCTGGAATAGCAGCTCCTGATCAACAGGAGCTGACGACTTTACTTCACAGAAGTAGAAGAACCATCTGCATGCCATTCAAAAATACCGAATTCGAACCCTTTCAGATCGCCAGCTTTATTCCAGCTCAGTGTTCCCATTACGGTATCCACTGGATTCGCTTTCAAGTCTTTCACCAAATCAATCGGTTCCATGCTACCGGTACGATTCATTGCCGTAGCCAGAGATTGCAGAGCAGCATAGGTGGTCCAGACGAACGGACCTGTTGGATCGCTTTTCTTACCTTTGATCGCCTCAACAATAGCTTTGTTCACCGGCACCTGATCGTAACGCTTAGGTAGTGTGACTAACATGCCCTCAGAAGCGGCTCCGGCGATATTGGATAGCGAGGAATTACCCACACCTTCTGGTCCCATAAAGCGAATATTCAGGCCAGCCTGCTTAGCCTGACGCAGAATTTGCCCCATTTCAGGGTAGTAGCCGCCAAAATAGACAAAATCCACATTTTCTTTTTTCAGGCGGGCAACCAAAGCCGAAAAATCTTTATCGCCAGCAGTAACGCCTTCAAACAAGACAATATTGACTCCCGCTTTTTTCAATTTATCGAGAACAGATCGAGCCAACCCTTCACCGTATTGCTGTTTATCATGAACAATAGCTATACGCTGAGGTTTAATCTTGTCAGCAATATATTTCGCTGCCGTTGGTCCCTGATCAGAATCCAACCCGGTAGTACGCAGAATCATCTGGTAGCCACGAGTCGTCAAATCGGCATTGGTTGCCGCCGGAGTAATCATAATGACACCTTCATCTTCGTAGATGTCAGATGCCGGTTGAGTAGACGAAGAGCACAAGTGGCCGATAACATAGCGAATGTTGTCATTAATCACTTTATTAGCGACGGCCACAGCCTGTTTCGGGTCACAGGCATCATCATATTCAACGCCCACCAGCTTATTACCATTAATACCACCGTTAGCATTGATATCTGCAATTGCCTGACGGGCGCCAGTAAATTCCATATCACCATATTGAGCAACCGGACCAGACATTGCCCCTACAATCGCCACTTTGATCTCTTGTGCCGACAGTGAGTGACTCATCATCATAGCAATACAGCCTGCTAATAGTGTCTTACCTGTTATGATTTTCATTTTATTTATCCCCGTGTTGTTATTGGTCTAATTTATTGTGCTTACCTTTAAGATCACCCATTATCTGACAGGAAATCATGATCTTTTGTGATTACTGGTTAGATAAAGTGATTTTTATTAATAAGATTTTATTTTTCATATTATTAAAATAGCATTTCATGCTTAAAATCAAATTAACAAGGTAGATAAAAGCATTAATTACAGAATAAAATACGGCAAAAATTGATTGGATTTTAGACAAAACATAGTGTGATATTCTGGTTAAATATTAGTAAAGCAATCTTTAGCTCGAAATATCGACTATGTTAAAAACATTTTTTCGGTAACGTAAAAAAGCGGTTACACAACACACTGTCTATCTATACCCTATTGATTTCAAGATGCATCGCGGCGGCAACTTGAAAGATAACGGGTATATTCATTTAAACTGATATGGAAAAGCCATGAAGCTAACTATTGAACAACTTACTGTTTTATCAACACAAGATATGATTGATCTAAAGAAAATCTGGCCTCAACAGGCACCTGAGCAATGGCAAATTTGGTTAAAAAATGGAAATAAACTATTTGCTGCTCGTTTTAATGATAGATTACTTGCCGCAGTAAAAATGACTCTTAATGATCAATCCGGCCTGCTTAAAGATTTATGTGTCCGTGAAATAACACGCCGCCGGGGAGTGGGTTTATATTTGATAAACGAAATAAAAGCTCAACATCCCACAGTTAACCAGTGGAAATTAAGCCTTGAAGGGTTCTCAGATGCTGACGAGCCAGCATTAAAAGGTTTCATGAACGCCTGTAGTTTTTACTACGATGCCAAGTCAAATTCTTATTCTAGCTGACCCATCTTCCAGACCGCAGCCACATTGCGGGCAGTCACCCTCAAATTCTCATGCCCGCAAGCAAGCGCGTCAGAAAGAGAACAAACGCCGGGCATAATTGAGAAAACGGCATCCAATCCGTGCTGATGAACAACACCATAGTCCCGACTCATACCGCCAACCAACGCAATAGTCGAAATAGCATGTTTTTTGGCCATACGAGCAACGCCGATTGGCGTTTTACCATAAATAGTCTGGCTGTCCATCCGTCCTTCACCAGTAATAACCAGATCAGCGTCTTGTACTGCCTTTTCCAATTCCAGCGTGGAGATAACAATATCAATTCCCGGTTGCAATTTAGCGGCTAACCAACCAAGTAAAGGAACACCCACTCCCCCTGCTGCTCCGGCACCAGGTACGTCAATGACCTTAATGCCGGTCAGTAATTCAATTTTTTCACCATAATGGCGTAGAGCCGCATCTAACTCTTTCACCATCTCTGGTGTCGCTCCTTTCTGTGGCCCGAAAATAGCAGATGCGCCAAACTCACCACATAACGGGTTAGTTACATCACAGGCGACGATAATTTCGGTTCGATTCAAACACGCGTTCAAACCGGAAAGATCAATTTTAGCCAGCCGACTTAGCGCAGCCCCGCCAGACTCCAACTCTTTACCATCAGAATCAAGTAAACAACCCCCCAACGCCTGCATCATACCGGCACCGCCATCATTAGTCGCGCTACCGCCAATACCTAAAATTATCTTGCTGACACCTTGATCTAAAGCAGCCAACATCAGCTCACCGGTACCATAAGTCGTAGTTATCAGCGGATTACGCTTTTCCATCGGCACCAGATGTAAGCCAGAAGCCGCCGCCATTTCAATAACCGCGGTTTCTCCATCACCTAGCACACCGAAAAAACTATCTACCGGCTGATTTAATGGATCGGTGACTGACAGACGTACAATTTTTCCACCGGTGGCTGCCACCATCGATTCAACTGTACCTTCCCCTCCATCTGCCATCGGCAATTTAATGTATTCAGCTTGTGGATAGATTTCACGAAATCCTTGTTCTATCGCTTCAGCGACTTGTAAGGCGCTGAGGCTTTCTTTAAATGAATCAGGCGCAATAACAATTTTCATAGATCCTCCGCAAGGAAATCCTCGACTTTAAAGGGTGTCGCAAAAAGCCAACATTGAAAATAAACCCACAGTGATTCACATTGTTTTATGTGCAACATTTAATGTACACATAGTAAAAAAATATTTTTCAGTATCATAATCATAACTGGGTAAGCACATTGGCCACAATTTATGGGCAGTTTAGGAGGTGATATGAAAAGGATAGGGTTTGTATTGTTGGTGTTATTCTTCGGCATGGCTGTTTTCCCTGCGAGCGCTAACAATGGGCACAGTAACTGCCGCCACGGGCCGTATATTGAATCGGGCAAGTGGATAAAGCGCTTTGGCAAGATGACATTGGCGGTTGTGCCAACCAAATGTGGTCGCAATCTTCACTTCGGTAAAACCAATGAGGCATTCAACGAACTGAAGCGTAAGTTCGGGAACAGCCCACACTGGTACAATACGAAAGGTATGCGTAATCAGTTCGATTGCCACGTGGATATTGCCCGTAACAAAGATAAATGGAATCTCGATCCTTACCGTAAACATGTGGGATATAGCGCAACGAAAAAAGCTGGCTGCAATCCACAATAATCAATAATATTGTAAAAAAGGAGCTAGCTGATTCAGCTCCTTTGCTTTTTTAGTGATGCTTCCAATTTAGTAGAACATATGCTGTTCAATGAAAGCGCTGATGACTTTTTCAAGCTGGTCATCGGCCAACGTCCGGTAATTTCGCGCTTCAAGTGGGCCAGATTCATTGGTTCTTGTTGGAGGTCGAGTGGTGTGATGGAAATCCGGTTTGTATCGAAATCTAGCGGGAGATCTTCATCGGGGTTACGATAACGGTCAGCATCCACCACCCAGATTTCCTTACAACGTAAGCGTTTTCGTAACGCCTGCAAGACACATATTTCATAGAATTAACTGAGTGAGTGACAACAGTGAAAAATGAAACAAAAAAGGCGATAAACCATTATCGCCCTTTTAATTTATTAATTATGATTGCGTTAACGCAAAATCACTCTATTTATGCCTCAATTGCCACACGCAATTTTTTCATGGCATTTTTTTCAAGCTGACGTACCCGCTCCGCAGAAACACCGTACTTATCCGCCAACTCTTGCAAGGTAGACTTATTATCATCATCTAACCAGCGGCAACGAATAATATCCTGACTGCGCTCGTCTAAACTTTCTATCGCTACCGATAATTTATCAGCCGCATGGTTTTCCCAATTGTCCTCTTCAATGCCATCTGCAAAATCAGAAGCTTTATCTTGAAGATACAGCACTGGCGCAACCGGTTGACCTTCCTGACTATCATCATCGGCAGACATATCAAACGCCATATCCTGCGCTGACATACGAGATTCCATCTCACGCACATCTTTACTGGTCACACCAAGTTCTTTGGCGACCATTTCTACTTCGTCCTGATTGAACCACCCTAAGCGCTGTTTAGTTTTACGCAGATTGAAGAACAGCTTACGCTGTGCTTTAGTTGTTGCAACTTTAACAATACGCCAATTACGCAGTACATATTCATGGATTTCAGCTTTAATCCAGTGAACGGCAAAAGAAACCAGACGCACCCCAACTTCCGGGTTAAAACGACGTACTGCTTTCATCAGGCCAATATTCCCTTCCTGAATTAAATCCGCCTGAGGCAGCCCATAACCAGCATAGCTACGAGCGACATGAACAACGAAGCGCAGATGAGACAGAATCAGCTTCTTAGCTGCATCCAGATCCCCCTGGTAATGCAGCCTTTCAGCCAGTTCCCTCTCTTCCTCTGCTGTCAGCATCGGATAGGTATTAGAGGCACGGATATAGCCCTCTAGACTTCCTTGAGGAACTAACGCTAAGGTTTGCATTTCTTTGGCCATTCAAATCCTCTCAAATAAGGCTCAAATCGTTAGTATGGATTAGATTACATCAGTGTATATGAACACACAGCGGTACAGTCTATCACCAGAATGTGTATATTCAAGTTACAGATCCGTGGAAGAGTAATAATTTCAGCACCGACCATCCCTACAAAGGGATCACAGGACAAAAAATAACAGATAGTTTTATATTTATGCAACTAACTTTATTTGTACTATCCACGACAAATATTAATTCCATTTCACAAAATGTGTCCGCCAGGTTCACCGGAAGAGTACAAATTAGGTAATGAATTCAAGCACCTTATTCAATTAATTCTACACAGAAGAAAATCGTGATTTTGGATTTAAGTCAATGAATAGAAATTCTTACCCTAGAAAAAAAAGGAGATGGTTATTGCGTTGTCAGGCTGATCTCGCTCAGCCTGTTGAAAAGATTACCGTTTTATTCTGGCGTAAAATGGCGCAAATGCTGAGTTGTCGCCAACCAAGCAGCAACCCAACCAATCATCGCAGAGAGCAGAACTAGCAGCAGGGACTCATCCCATGAAAGCCCATGTAAATTAAATGTCGTGCCAAACACGCTGGCAACCTGTGTGACAACATCAGAAAGTTTCCATACCAACAATGCGGATAAAATTAACGATAAAATTGCCCCCAAAGCCCCTAACAAAGCACCACCATTGAGGAACGGACGCAAAATAAAGCCATCCGTTGCACCAATAAGCTTCATCACGTTAATCGTATCACGATGACTGAAAATACTGAGACGCACACTATTACCAATGACTAAAAACAGTGCAACGATCATCAGAATACCGATCACTGTCGCAATCTGACCGATAAGACCAGTCAGCGCCGCCAGACGGGCAAACCAGCTATCATCCATCCGAACTTCTTCAATACCTTTAACCTGAGAAACTCTATCGCGCAGTGTGGTTAGCGTCTGTGAACTCTGAAAATCAATTTTCGGTGTGATAATCGCCACCGCGGGCAACGGATTCTCTTCCAACATATCCAGCGCGCTACCAAAACCAGACCAGGCGCGGAATTCTGTCATTGCTTCCTGACGTGAGAGATAGTTGACATTATCCACACCATCAAGTGCTTTCAGCTCACTTATTAATTTCTGAACACTGCTATCATCCAGTGATTTATCGAGATATACCGTCAGTTGAGGAGTGGGATACCACTTTTCCGCAGCCTGACTGACATTCTTCCACACAATGTAACAAACACTTGGTAATGTCAGGGAGATCGCAATCACCATCACGGTCAACAACGTCGCCAAAGGCTGACGTGACATATCTGTCAACGTATTCATCCAAGCATAGCGCCACTGCTCACGCCATCCTCCTTGTAAAACTTTACTTTTCGATCTTGTTACTTTCCCCGCTGCCTTACGCACATTTTTAACCATGATGCTCTCCCACCATACGGCCCTGGCTCAGAGTCAGAAGACGATATTTCCGTCTTTCAATCAGTGCCATATCATGGGTTGCCATCAGCACTGTCACCCCTACCCGATTAAATTCTTCAAACAGTCGTAAAATACCCTCAGACAACTCACCATCCAGATTACCGGTAGGTTCATCCGCCAATAAAACAGTCGGCTTATTCACAACCGCACGAGCAATGCCAACACGTTGTTGTTCACCGCCCGAAAGCTGAATTGGGAAATTTTTCGCTTTGTCCAGCAGACCAACCTTATCCAGAGCAGCAGAAACCCGACGACGGATATCTTCAAAACTGGCGCCTGAAATAATCAGCGGCATTGCCACATTATCGTACACCGTCCGATCCAGCAGCAGATGATGATCCTGGAAAATCATACCAATCTGACGACGTAGAAAAGGTACCTCACGGCTTTTTAACCGACTGATATCATGACCGGCAAACCAGATATGTCCGGCGCTAGGCCGCTCAATGCCACAGATGAGTTTCAGCAAGGTACTTTTACCTGCCCCTGAGTGACCGATTAGAAATGCCATTTCCGCAGGGCGCAAATGAAAATCCACCCCTTGCAGGGCTTGCCGTCCCCCCAGATAAGCTTTACTGACCTGTTCAAAGCGAATCATAGGTAATTAATCCTCTCGGGCAAAAAGCGCCTCTATAAAGTCGTCTGCCTTAAATGGCCGTAGATCTTCAATTCTTTCACCAACCCCAATATAACGAATAGGAATTTCAAACTGATCAGCAATGGCGAAAATTACCCCGCCTTTGGCGGTACCATCCAATTTTGTCAATGAGATACCTGTCAATCCAACAGCTTCATGGAACAGTTTAGCCTGACTTATCGCATTCTGACCGGTACTCGCATCCAATGTCAGCATAATTTCATGTGGAGCATTTTCATCCAGTTTTTTCATCACCCGGACAATCTTCTTCAATTCTTCCATCAGATGAGATTTATTTTGCAAACGACCAGCGGTATCTGCAATGAGTACATCTACACCTTTAGCTTTAGCTGACTGAATAGCGTCGAAAATCACGGAAGCGGGATCAGCGCCAGTATGTTGCGCTACCACCGGAATATGATTGCGTTCCCCCCACACCTGTAGCTGTTCAACGGCGGCTGCCCGGAAAGTATCTCCAGCGGCCAGCATGACAGATTTACCTTGTGCCTGAAATTGACGAGCCAATTTACCAATTGTGGTGGTTTTTCCCACACCATTAACACCAACCATCAGAATGACGTACGGTGTTTTTCCTTCAATGTCCAAGGGCTTATTCACTTTAGCCAGAATCCCAGACATCTCTTCTTTTAGTTTGGCATACAACGCTTCCGCATCTTTTAGCTCTTTACGGCTGGCATGCTCTGTCAAACTGCTAATGATTTTACGGGTAGTATCGACACCAACATCGGCAATCAATAACTGTTCTTCCAATTCATCAAACAGATCATCATCGATCTTTTTACCACTGAATAGGCTGAGAAAACCGGACCCTAAATTCTGACGAGTTTTAACCAAACTGCGTTTCAAACGAGAGAAAAAGCCTTCTTTAGTCGGGCGCTCTTGCTCTTTTAATATAACTGGCTTTGGCTGTTCAGTTTGTGCCTGCTCCGCCGCTAATCTTGCAGCTTCCTCTGCAAGGCGTTGCTGTTCCGCCTGCTCCGCCGCCAATCTTGTAGCTTCCTCTGCAACACGCTGTTGTTCTGCCTGTTCTGCCGCTAATCTTGCAGCTTCCTCTGCAAGGCGTTTCTGTTCCGCCTGCTCCGCCGCTAATCTTGC
>NZ_JAPFCD010000036.1:0-51288 GCF_026153155.1 Photorhabdus aballayi
TGTTAAAAATTTATTGTCTTGGTAGAAATGAATACACCGTTGCGGTTTTTAATGATGTTCCGCAACGGTGTTGCTTAAATTTTCAGAACGTAGCCTGTCTGAAAATGACAGTTAACTATTGTTACATTATGACCGGATTAGTTAGAAAACTCGGTACTGATAATATGAATATCAAAACGATTACCACCTACGTTAACTATTCTGAGATTTTTAGGGAAATTAGCTTTCTCATCAATAGTAACAACACCATTTGCATCACGATAGAAATAGAATGATCCGTTATTAATATATACTCCAGTACTGGTATTTCTTATTGCAATGGCAGTGACTAACTCGGTTTCAAATGGCAGTATACCAACCAGTGCATAATCATCATCAGTTGTTGTTTCAACTGGGCCCACGCAATGTGTATTCGTGAACATTGAGAATTTAATACCTGAATAAGTATCATCAATAAGTCTTAATGCAACCAGACAGGTATTTTTTGGCGCCACTTTGAACTTAGATAATCCTCTAATTTCTCTATCAATATCTGGATGATCGTATTCCCATTCACGATAGCGTTGACCTGGTTCACAATCGGTCTGATGACGCCATGCATAAACTTTTGATAGTGTTCCAATTCTTACTGAGCGGAATCTATCGTTAAGATCATAAGGCAATGGAATAATGCTATCGTTTTCTGGATAATGGTGCGCTTCACCCAGGAAGTATTTTCTATCGAAAAAAGTTGCACCTGTAATTAACTTATCAGTCATATTTCTCTATTCCTTAAACTTTATTTTAAAAAAACGTCATATTTCTTTCTGAAAGCGAGATGAGAATACAGTGAGTGTGGGGTCTTGTATTTAATAAAATATAATGAATAGGCATATTAAATTGTTGCGAATATAACATTAATATAATTGACATGTCATTTTGTGCTGATATTTGAAATAAAGATTCTGAAATTAAAAATAATTGAAAATTCCTATCAACAAACACCTTTATTGGGGTAGGGAATTATCCCCTAATGTAATTGATAATTTCTTGTATATGACTCAATAGTGAATAATTAGATATTCATGGTATTTGATAATTATACCTCTCTATTTAATGTTTATATGATGTGGCAATAATAACTTTATCTAGTGATATAAATTTATGGTGGAGGGATAGTTACCATTTTAAATGAATATGTTTAGCAAGAATGCAGAATTATCTCCCTAAATTCTTATTGAGAGTGAAACTAACTCTTAGGATTAGGAAGGAAATAGGAAGAAAACAGTCCAGTAGTCTGAAATAGCCTATTTTTATAGGCTACTTTGATAAATATCATTTTTTGCAGTGATATTTATGCTACCCGGCGAAAAATCACCAATTCAGGTTGTGCAATTCGGTGATAATCTTGGGTGTTAAGAATCACTGAGCGTTCAAGGCTGCCGGCATTGAACGCCAATTCATTAAATCGTTCAAATAATAAAGGATCTGCAACCAGTTTCAGGGCTGGATGGAAACTGAAAGGCGGAATAGCGCCAAATACACATTGAGTCAGTTCAAAAACTTCTTTAGGGCTTGCTAGTGAGGCACGGCTGCCACCGATCTGTTTTGCCAGTAAAGAGAGGTCTGCTTGTTGATCCGCAGGTAGTACAGC
The DNA here is from genome assembly GCF_026153155.1 of Photorhabdus aballayi. Classification (NCBI taxonomy): domain Bacteria; kingdom Pseudomonadati; phylum Pseudomonadota; class Gammaproteobacteria; order Enterobacterales; family Morganellaceae; genus Photorhabdus; species Photorhabdus aballayi. The sequence goes on from NZ_JAPFCD010000036.1 coordinate 1,634, forward strand.
GAGTACATATTGACGAAATCCTTCTCCCTTAACATGGCAAACTAATCCTTTTGCTCCTTGTCCAAGTTGTGTACCTCGAATTTTTGCAACCTCTTCAGAACGTCCGGCGGTTGGATGTTCCATTACCCGATAGTTGGCATGATGATTATCCAGTAATGCGGTCAGGCGGCTAAATATTTCGTTAGAGGACAAAATAAACTCCTAAGTAAAAATCTTCTGAATTGATATATAAATCTTCTCGATTATTGTATTTATTATATTGCCAATTGCATATATTACCAATAAGGAAATTATCAAATATCTATTTTAATAATCATCATATAACTCTACCGATGTATATGTTTATATTTTTTGAATTATGTGGTTTAAATAGAACTATTATTTATGTTTATTGCAAGAGAGTGATCTGTAGTTCCATTAGGTGATTTTTAAATTTTAATTTTTATATATTTTCATTCTAAAACTATTTTAATATTAAGGAATTGTCAATGATGACTACAAATTTTTTTATGCCGTTAGTAAATATGCTTGGTGTGGGCTGTCTGGTTGAAGCGGTAAATGCGATGAAAAGTGATGGTTACAAGCGAGCGCTGATTGTGACTGATCGTGTTTTAAATGAAATTGGAACCGTAGCGAAAGTTCAGTCTTTATTATCTGATGTTGATATTGAGAGTGTGGTTTATGACGGTACCAATCCGAATCCGACGACAGTTAATGTTGAAGAAGGTTTGGATATGCTGCGTCAGCATAATAGCGATTGCGTTATTTCCTTAGGTGGTGGTTCGCCACATGATTGTGCAAAAGCCATCGTATTGGTCGCGGCTAATGGGGGAGATATCCGGGATTATGTAGGTATTGGTTGTTCCTCTAAACCGCATTTGCCATTAATCTCTATCAATACGACTGCGGGTACCGCATCAGAAATGTCACGTTTCTGCGTCATTACCGATACTGAGTGCCACATTAAAATGGCCATTGCGGATAAGAAAATAACACCTGTTTTATCTGTGAACGATCCAGAATTGATGGTTGGAATGCCGAAAGGTTTAACCGCCGCGACCGGAATGGATGCAATGACGCATGCGATTGAAGCTTACCTCTCTAAAATGTCCAATCCAATAACCGATGCTTGCGCACTGAAAGCGATCACGATGATTAGTCACTCTTTACGCCAGGCAGTCGCAGATGGGAGCAATATAGAAGCACGTGAAAACATGGCCTATGCGCAATTTTTGGCAGGTATGGCGTTTAATAGTGCATTACTGGGATATGTTCACGCCATGTCTCACCAATTGGGTGGTACTTATGATTTGCCGCATGGGGTATGTAATGCCATTTTGTTGCCGCACGTTCAAGAGTTCAATGCCAAAGCGGTTGCGGGTCGTTTGAAAGATATTGCCGCGGCGATGGGGATAGATGTCAGCGCTATGAATGATCAGCAAGGGGCTGCGGCATGCATTGTTGAAATTCGTAAGTTGTTAAAAGATATTGGTATTCCGTCGGGTTTAGCGGAATTGAATGTCAAACTAGAAGATTTATCCATGTTGGCGACTAATGCCTTGAAAGATATATGTTGTTTGACTAATCCCACTCAAGCTACCCATGAAGAAATTGTTTCGATCTTTAAAGCGGCCATGTGATTTGTTAGCTCTCATTTTATTCATGTAAATACCTATGCCTAATTGGGCAAGGAGCAGTTACCAAAAGGCGACGTAGATGTATACGTCGCCTGATAGTCATTTTTCGCGCAGAATGTTTATATTGTCAGACGACCTCGTAGCACGTGAACTGCACTTAAAAAGTACCATCCGGTTACCAGATCGATTTGAATAAGCTATTAATTATTCTTCATTCACATTAATGATGCGATCTTGTTTAGGATAAGTAATGGGAGATTTTTCAGCGAAATTCCAGATTAATAAATTCATGCTGAAAATTATTTTATAACTGATAACGGAATAAAGGATATGGCTGTTACCGGGATAATTTATACCCGGCAACACAACTTTATTTAGTGAAAAGAACTATTTTCTTTGTACGAAAGACTAATACAAGTCCTGACAAGATAGCTACCATACCCAGCAGACTGAGAGCCGGTAATGCATTTCCCAAAAATAAATAATCCATTACGGCGGTAACACCAGGAACGAGATAAAATAGACTCGTTACATTCACTAAATTACCACTTTGAATAAGCCGGTAAAGTAATAGTTGAGCGACAACTGAAATCACTAACCCAAGCCATAATAATGAAATAATAAAGCCAGGCACCAGTTGAAATTCAAAAGGCTGGAAAGGAACAAACAGCAAGCAAAGCAGTAAACTGACACTATATTGCAGAGGTAAAACTGTAGAAGGAGCTTGATGAATTCGTTTCTGTAAAATTGCGCCAGAACTCATACAAGCCAATGCTGCTAAGGCAAAAGTAATACCCGCAAAGGAAAACCGGGACAACACCAGGCTTTGATACACTACTAATATCAAGCCCAATAACGCTAATAATAAACCCGATAAACGTACAATCGAAAAACGGCGTTCAATCACTAGCAGTGTGATAATCGGCTGAATTCCCATCACGGTAGCCAGAACGCCAGGCGTGATCCCGTTATCCAAAGCAAAAAAATAACAGATAGAATAGCCGCCAATTAATAAAACACCGGTACCAGCTACCTGTTTGCGTGTCCCATGTACAGGCAGACAATGAGCATTACGCCTGAATAATAATCCCAGAAATATCAAAAAAATAAGCGCAATAGCAAAACGCATCGTGAGAATGGCAAATGCGGTACTGTGATCAAGTCCCCATCGAGAAAAAATCGCACCACTGCTCCACAATAAGACAAAAAGCAAGGTCGAGCTATAAGAGATCCATTGAGTTTTAGAAATCATAGGAATTCATACCTGTTTTACATTTAACGTACCCAAGCCAACGCAGCCAGCTAAATCTGGCAACACGTTGAATGTTAACCATCCCTCATAGACGACATATTACACAGTTATGGATAATAAAGGAGGTGGAGCAGCAACAGGAGAAACGAAAGTAAAACGCATGCACACATTTACTTTGGCTAATACCAGCCAGGTAAGCGTAATCAGTGTGCATGCAAGTAATGGCATAATCTGTATCTTTAACATTTACATTAATCATTTTTAAATATAAATGCATATTCCGCTATGGTCAAATATTTGTAAGCAATTTCCAACATCATGCACACGTCTATGTCCACCAAATAAGATCACCATTTTGCTGTAATCCTATAAAACAGCTCACGAGTAAACGCCGTTCCGGTGAAAAGATAGTATTACCATTCAGTACCGCATGGATTAAATTCCCATTCAGCAATACCAAATCCCCCGCATCAATATTAATCACCATACTTGTATGATCTTCCAATAATTCAGATTGATATGGAAAACCGCTGTAAGCTAAACCAAGAGCACTACGTGATTGATCATCAGGCTGAATATTCCATACTTTTAACTGCCCTCCATTTTGGGGAACGTCGGCGTAAAAATTTACCGCCATGACACGATTAATTTGTTGGATCTCAAAATCACTCTGGCGTGGATCACTCAGCTGTGCAAGATCATCATGAGGTAATAAAAGAAATTCACCGAAGTTATTCCAATACAAAATTTTTACATTTCCCGCAGCAACACCATGATACATGGCAGGACGAATTACCTGTGAGTTATTACCACTAAAATGAGTTATTTGTTTAATGAAATGATCCATTGGATTGATTGTATCCTGAAACATCTCATCAATTGCCGAACGAAAATTTTCTGCTTCTTCTATATATTGACGGGTATCTTTTTCAATATGAGATGCCCCAATAAAATACCCTTCAACACCATTAATACCTCCACCATAACGGGGAATGCGAGCAGGAGAACGCCAAAAATTCTCAATTATTCTCTTTCTTTGTTCTGGTGGAAGAAAATCACGAACCTGACAAGCCGCAAGGTGACCATCCAAAAGGTCATAAACCGCATCCATTGATATATCGTTCGACGTTTCGTATACAATAAATTCTGATTCTGCCAGTTTTGTTCCTTTAATACTGGATTCTTCTTGTATCATAACAGATTCCCCAATAGTAAATTGATCGGTCTATCTATCAAACCTGTAGTGATTAACTGGATTATTTTTGCCTTATAGATCTGTGTAACAGAGGTCTGCGCTTATGTAAAAAACCTAATATCGCAGGTACCGGGCTAATAATCCTCTTCTGCGCAGCGAGTTGGGTTGAATATTTCCTGTGTAAATCAGGTAACTGCTTCCAGTGGATGCCGCCTGAAATATGATGCTCTTGATGATAACCATCATTAAACATGAATAAATTATAGATACGTCCATAATAGCTCACTGAGTTTGCAAATCTATTCTCCGGCTGTGCGCCATAATGTTCGTAGTAGTTTTGAATATTAACCAGGACAAAGGAAAAATAGAGAGAGGGTAAATAACAAAATAAAGCCCATTCCCAAGACAGAGTGAATAAGATAATAATCCACCCTACCTGGAACAATCTATCTAACCTCAATTGCCATAATTCTTTAATTTTATTGGTTCTGGCATTAGAAAGAAGTTTTTCATACCCTTTATCAGCTTTACTGAGTGGTTTATGCCAGATAAATAGAGACCAGCACATACGCACAAAACTATTATAAAAGGTAGATGCTGCGCCAAGGACAGAATAGTACCAAAGAGTACTATGCTCGCCATTTATAAAGGTAGAAGAGGTATCCAAAGGTCCGCTTTCACCTACTCCCCGATCATTATTATATTTGTGGTGATTACGAACATGGGACAGGTGATAAGACTGTACAGACTGCCCAATATTCATTGAATTTAATATCGACACAAACATATTCATTACACGAGAAACGAACCAGGGAGTATGGGTGAAAAAATGCGATATCACTATTATATTGTAAGTTGTCATCAGTGTAAGAAGCACAATGTTAACTAACCACCCCATAATAGTGAAATGATCCCAATACATGACCAGTGTAACCGTGGCTACCGTATGCGAAATACTTAATATAAACATGACTGCATCCCAAGCGGAATATTTCCAGATAGCCATCATTACTCTCCTGGTCAAGATAAGATTGTAAACTTCCGCGCCGCCTTACATCCACTGTTGCACAATGGAAGGAGCCGCCGAAAGAGTTAAAGTTCCTGAAATTACATGGGATCGGAGTAAAGCCCCAACGTTTCATTACAGCGATCATAGGTTCATCCTGCTTTTCAACAATCACCCGCTTCTCATCCAGCATTAGAATATTCATGTTGATCCATTTACTGGTCATATACCGAGGATGGTTGTCAGGAATAACCGGTTCAGGCGCATGCAGCACATCCCATCCTTTAAACAGCTCAGGAACTTTTAACACCTTTTTCTGATTAATTAATAGTTTCCCAGGCGCCATAGGGACAAATGTGGCATCAATGTGCATAGGATTATCATCATTAAATTCAAAAACGTGAATACGATAATCATCACCTAAATACAGTTAAAAGTTTTATTTTTTCATTATGAAATTACTGTAATAATATTATAATTACACTGTGCTTTTATAAACCTAAACTAACTCTATAAATTTACCTGCCTACAATAATAATAATATATAGACATTTAAATTTGTAAAGGCATTAGATTTAAGCACTGTGAAATAGAGCACATGTTATTGCTTGCTACATCATTATTTACTTATAAAACATTACCGTAGATACAACCTGATTATTATCTTGACTGTCATTTGCTCGAAAAGGGCTGTGGATCGTGATTGCAGGAGAGACAAAATATACAAAACCGTAGGTATTTGTACCTATTCCGTCGGGCGTTATTAATAAAATAACCCAACGAAATAGGTTGTCAATTATTCTTCGTTCACATTAATGATGCGATCTTGTTTAGGATAAGTAATGGGAGATTTTTCAGCGAAATATTTCATTACAGCATCAACATCAGGTACGCTATATACAGGATCAATACCCTCGTTAAATACCGAGAAGTTATTTCCCCCTGTTGCCAGAAATTCATTAGCAACCACACGGTATTTTCTATTTAATTCAATAGGTTCACCGTTGATTTTCATTGAGCGGGTAATCACACGATTACCTACAGGTTTGGCGCTATTCCACTGATATTCAAAACCATTAGAAACTGCCAAAATTTGCGGACGTGAACGATCCCATTGTTGTTCCAGCAGACGTTTAATTTGTTCACCGGTTAGTGTCTTGGTTAATAATATATTGGAAAATGGCTGAACAGCGTAGATAGCATTGTAAGTTACCTCACCACCAGTCATGTCAGCACGAATACCGCCGCTGTTCATAAATGCAATTTGGGCGCCGCCATTCTCTTTAGGTGCAGTAGTATACAAATGTGCATCTGCAATCACTTTACCCAGTGAAGATTCACCAGCACGATTAGTTTGCCTATTCAGATTGCTATCTAACTTACCAATGACACGGTTTGCTAATGGAGCGGCTATTTTTTCATATATATCCAGCATATTAGTCACTTCTGGATCTTTTTCATATTTACGGTTATCAACCCAAATATTTTCTGCTTTAAAGTCCACAATATCCTTAGTGAATTTGTCCAGTTTTAGATCCAGGTTAGTTATTAACGCGCCATTAGCCTGTGCAGAGGTGACTGGTTTACCATTAATCACGCAGTTATATGCCTGATGCGTGTGACCAGTAATAACGAAATCAATCTCCTTATCCAGTTGATTAACAATATCCAACACTTCACCGGTTAAAGCATTGCAGGCATTTACATCAATCGGCTTGCCATCACTTTTTTGTTCAGCACCTTCATGAATCAGAACTCCTATTGCTTTAACACCTTGTTTCTGTAGCTCCGGCACTAAAGCGTTAATGGTTTTAACTTCGTTAGCGAAGCTCAAACCTTTGGCTCCGCTTGGTGTCACTATCTCTGGAGTACTTTCCAGAGTCAGACCAATGAAAGCCATTGGAATACCGTCAAATTTTTTAATGATATATGCAGGAAATAGTGTCTTACCCGTTTGATTGATGGTGACATTTGCTGCCAGATACTGAAATTTCGCCCCTGTAAATGGTTTTGGTCCTTGACAGCCAGTCACAGAATGACAGCCGCCATTCTGTTTACGCAGCAGTTCATCCTTACCTTTATCAAACTCATGATTGCCAACAGCAGTTGCTTCCAAACCTACTTTGGATAGCGTTTCAATTGTTGGTTCATCATGGAACATTGAAGAGAGTAATGGACTTGCACCGATCATATCGCCAGCGCCAACGACAATATTGTTAGGCTTCTCTTTCTTTAATTCTTTGATTAGCGTGGACATATGTTCAATGCCGCCGGGTTTGTTGGGGTCTGGTGCTTTCAGCGCACCATGAAAATCATTCATAGCCAAGACACGAATATCAATAGTATCTGCTTTATCATGGCCGGGTTTAACGATACATCCGGCCAACAGGGCACTACTAATCGCAAAAAAAATTAATTTGTATTTATTATTCATCTTATTATCTCTTGGTATTGAGTTCACGTTTTAGACAGTCAATCACATCTAATTATTTGCTGTAACAAATGTAATGTTCATCATGATTAATCTGATTTGAACAGACGCAGATTATTGTACTTGGAAATGGCAAAACGTTTATCTAAACCAACAGTGTGAGTTTATTTTTTATAATTAAAGGTATTTGTATTTTCATCATGCAGGTAGTAATTTGTATATATACCACTTTTGATGCTATCCCAGTGCCATTTTATACTAATATCGTATAAATATGTTTTCCAAATAAGATTAGTTTTTCTTGGAGGGGAGTTTTGATATTGGAGCAAGAATTTAGTTCAATTTTTTATTCAGAGCTAAAATTAAGTAACTAAAATTTAATTTAAAAAATATATTCTATGTTATTATAATTTTTCACCGATGGAAAAACCTTGACGTGAGAAAAAATCAACAAATAAAGTAGAATAATGCTCCTTTTTAAATACCAAAATAAAATATTTAATCTTTGTATTCAATATAACTATACCCTCTAATCAGAATGCTAGAGTTTATATTAGCAATACTTCTTTCTCAATTGGTTAAAAATGGTAATTGAATATAGCACGAAAAAAACACGTTATTCATAATTAAGGCTGTTCGAACAAATACCTATACTTTTTATTTAATGCAGAATTGATCACCACTCCATAAATCTATGATGGGCTGCGTCTGAAAATAACAGCCGACCTCAAATCGGCTATTTTCAGATGAAGTTGTTTTTCAATGGTGATGCTGGTGTAAATGGAAAATCAACTGTGTTGACGGGATAAAGATCTGAAATCAACCAGACTTCTGAATCATCTTTCCCGTAATCGACGAATGACACAGCTAAGATCTAAATTTTGATCCTGTAGTAAAACCATCAGGTGATACATCAGGTCTGCTGCTTCATTCGTTAGCTCTTCTCTATTATTCACTACCGCTGCTAAAGCAGTTTCTACTCCTTCTTCACCCACTTTCTGAGCGATTCGTTTAGTACCGCTGGCATATAACTTCGCGGTGTATGAGTGGTTGGGGTCGGCTGTTTTGCGACTTGCCAGCAATTTTTCAAGCTGATAGAGAAATCCCCATTCAGTTTGCGCCGGAGCAAAGCAACTGTATGTACCAAAATGGCAGGTAGGGCCGATTGGATTTGCGAGTGCCAACAGGGCATCATTGTCACAATCAGGATAGATATTGACTAAATTAAGAAAATGGCCGGAGCTTTCACCTTTGGTCCACAGACGTTGTTTGCTGCGGGAAAAGAAAGTAATTTTGCCTGAACTGATAGTGACGTCCAGTGCTTCTTTATTCATATAGCCCATCATTAGGACATCGCCGGATATCGCATGTTGCACAATAACCGGCATCATATAAGCGACTTTTTCCCAATCCAGTTTTTCGATTTGTTGTGCGGTTAGCAAGTTCTTATCTCCACGCCGTGTTGTGAAAGGTACTGTTTTAATTCGCCAATATTAATAATGTGTTTATGGAATACAGATGCTGCGAGTGCGCCATCGACATTTGCCTGTTTAAAGGCATCAAGAAAGTGTTCTGGTGCGCCTGCGCCGCCGGAGGCAATGAGAGGAACATGACAAACGTCTCGTACCTGTTTTAGTTGAGCCAGATCATAGCCATTACGGACCCCATCCTGATTCATCATATTGAGCACGATTTCACCTGCGCCGCGGCGTTGTACTTCTTTTACCCAATCGAGGGTTTGCCATTGAGTGGCCTTTGTGCGTTTTTCATCACCGGTAAACTGATAAACCTGATAGCGGCCAGTACTTTCATCAAACCAAGTATCAATCCCTACGACGATACATTGAACGCCGTAACGATCGGCTAAACGGGTAATTAAGGTTGGATCGGCTAAAGCAGGGGAGTTGATAGAGATTTTATCTGCCCCAAATGAGAGGATTTGCCCTGCATCTTCGACGGTTTTAATCCCACCGGCAACGCAAAAAGGAATATCGATCACTTCCGCAACTTTGGCGACCCAACTTTTATCGACGACCCGTCCATCCGATGAGGCTGTGATGTCGTAGAAAACCAGTTCATCTGCGCCTTCCTTCGCGTAACGTTGAGCGAGCGGCACAATATCGCCGATAATTTCGTGATGACGAAATTGAATGCCTTTAACCACTTGCCCGTCACGAACGTCAAGGCAAGGAATTATGCGTTTTGCCAGCATTGAATTGCCTCCGTCAGGGTAAATTTTCCATCAAGTAATGCACGACCAATAATAATCCCGGCTACACCACTGGCAGGTAGAGAAGAGATATCATTTAACCTGCCGATGCCCCCCGACGCCTGAAACGCGATTTGGGGATAACATTGGCAAATTGCCCGATATAATTCGACGTTTGAGCCAGTTAGCGTGCCATCGCGGGAGATATCTGTACACAGGACATGTCTCAATCCGCAGGGCAGATATTGCTCAATAACTTGTTCCAGAGTGACAGTGGAATTCTCCTGCCAACCATTAATGGCAATCTGTTTCGTGCCTGTATCGTTGATACGGACATCCAGCGCCAGCACAATATTTTCCGCACCATAACGTTTAAACCATTGGGTAACTAGTGCTGGTTGTTTTATAGCGATGGAGCCAATCACGATCCGGTCGGCACCCGCATCAAACAATGTTTTCACATCTTCTTCTGTGCGGATGCCGCCGCCAACTTGAACAGGTATAGAAACCGCTGCAAGTAATTTGCGTAGTAAAGGGAATTGGCGAGCGGAGGGATCTTTAGCGCCGGTCAGATCGACCAAATGAAGTCGTTTTGCTCCCTGTTGTTCATATTGTTGAAAGTGGGACAGAGGATCGTGCTGATAATCCCGTTGTTGAGCATAATCCCCCTGATGTAACCGTACTACTTTGCCATCAATCAAATCTAATGCGGGTATAATCATTGTGCTTACATCTCCAGAAAATTCTTTAATAGTCTGGCTCCGGCAGCACCGGAACGTTCAGGGTGAAACTGCACGCCAAAGAAGTTGTCTTTAGCGATTGCACTGCTGAAAGTATTGCCATATTCAGTTTGTGCAATGGTGTAGGTATTCAGCGGGATCGCGTAGCTATGGACAAAATAAAAATAGGTATTGTCTTTAATACCACGGAATAGCGGGTGTTCGGCTTTTGGCTGAACTTGATTCCAGCCCATATGTGGCAATGGAAGTCCATGAGTAGCCATTTTTTGCACGGGGGAAGCAATAATTTCAAGTAAGGTGACATTATCACCGGTAACATTATCGCTTTCTTCGCTGGTGGCAGCGAATAACTGCATGCCAAGACAAATACCTAACACAGGTTGGCTAAGTACTTTAATTAACGGTATCAGTTCCCGTTGTTGCAATTGATCCATTGCGGCACTAGCAGTGCCGACGCCAGGCAAAAGTAATTTATCTGCTGCCAGAATCGTTGTTGCTTCTTGGCTGATTTCAGGTTGATAGCCTAATTTTTGGATGGCATAAGCTATCGATGCCAAATTGGCGCAGCCAGTATCAAGAATGACGACTTTCATCACAGAACCCCTTTGGAACTAGGCAATGTATCGCCTTCTATGCGAATCGCCTGACGCAGTGTTCGGCCAAAGGCTTTAAACAGGCTCTCCGCTCTGTGATGATCGTTGCTGCCTTTCGTTTTCAGATGCAGTGTACAGGCCATTGCATAAGAGAGCGATCGAAAGAAGTGCTCAATCATTTCAGTACTTAAATCACCCACCCGCTGGTGTTTGAATTCAGCTTTATATTCCAGATAAGGGCGACCGGAGATATCGAGAGCACAGCGGGCAAGGCATTCATCCATTGGCAACACAAAACCAAAGCGACAGATTCCCCGTTTATCTCCCAGAGCTAGCTTCAATGCTTCACCCAATGCCAGACCGGTGTCTTCAACGGTGTGGTGATCGTCAATAAAGAGATCGCCTTTAACCTGAACATTCATGCGGAAGCCGCCGTGAGTAGCAATTTGATCCAACATATGGTCAAAGAACCCGACACCGGTATTGATATCGCTGCCACCTTCATGATCGAGCCAAACGTCAATATTGATGGATGTCTCTTTAGTGACACGTTGAATGTGAGCGTGGCGATCTTTACGGGTCAGTTGTTCACTGATAGCAGACCAGCCAAGGTTTTTCGGATGATAACGTAACCCCTGAATGCCCATATTTTTTGCCAGTTGCAGGTCGGTTTCACGGTCGCCAATCACATAGCTGTTAGCGGTATCCATTAATCCTTCTGCCAGATATTTTTCCACCAGCTTTATTTTTGGCTTACGGCAATGGCAGTTCTCTTCTGGCTTGTGAGGGCAGATTAAAACTTCATCAAAATAGATCCCTTGAGAATTGAAAATCTGCATCATCAGGTTATGTGGCGGTTCAAACTGTTCTAATGGAAAACTATTTGTGCCAAGGCCATCCTGATTGGTGATCATAATCAGCTTGAATCCCGATTTTTGCAGGGCGAGCAGAGCAGGAATAACCTCGGTTTCCAGAGCCAGTTTATCCAGACGATCAACCTGAAAATCTGTTGGCGGTTCAGTGATCAGCGTACCATCCCGATCAATAAAAAGGAGTTTCTGGTTCATCAGCTTGCGATCTCCTTTGGTTGTTCATTTATAGTGGAAAGGGTGCTGATGGCTTCAACCACCTGCTCGCATTCTTTACGGCTACCGATGGTGATCCGCAGGCAACCCTCTAAACTGGGCTGTTTACGCTGATCGCGCAGGATGATGCCTTGATGCCATAATGTTTTGAAAACAGTTTCTGCGTCATAGAATTTCACCAATATATAGTTGGTTTCACTGGGGAATACCTTTTCAACGATAGCCAATTTATTCAGGGCTTGTTGCAAATAATCGCGGTTCTTCCTGGTCTCAATAACCCGTTTTTGCATAACGGCGATGCCTTCTGTTGTCAGTGCCTGTGCTGCAATATCCGCAACAGGAGTAGAAAGCGGGTAAGGCGCGATCACTTTTAACAACAGAGTGATGATATCCACAGAAGCTAGCGTAAATCCACAGCGCAGACCGGCTAAAGCAAAAGCTTTCGAGAGGGTTCGCAAAATGACTAAATTTGGATAGTTTTTTAGCCAACTTGCGATACTATTTTCCGGGCAGAATTCGATATAGGCTTCATCAATGGTGACAATGGCGCGGTTGGCGGTCAGTTCCAAGATTTTACGTAGTGAATCTGGATTAATTGTGTTTCCTGTTGGGTTATTAGGGCTACAGATATAGATCAATTTTACCCGATCGAGGTTGTTTTCGATCGCTTCGATATCCAGTTGCCAATTTTCCAGTGCAGCAATTTTCTTTTGTTCGACACCAAAAGCTTCAGCGCTGACACTGTACATACCATAAGTTGGAGGGCAGAACAGAACCACATCTTGTCCAGGCTCACAAAATACGCGGATTAGAAGTTCAATAGCTTCATCAGCGCCACGACAGGCTAGCACTTGCTCAGGTTGTAAACCGGCATAGGCCGCATAACGGCGGATAACCGAGGCTGGCTGGCAGTCAGGATAACGGTTCAATGTTTGCTTAGCGCATTGGAAATCCGGCGCTAGGGGGTACTCATTGGCATTCAACCAAACATCGCCATTGCCGCCAAGGCGACGAGCAGACATATAAGGGGTTAATTTGCGGATATTTTCTCGTGCCAACAGATTGGCGTCGAAAATGTTATTCATAATTGACTCCTTACCTACAGTGTTCAATGCAGCCACACGCAAAGTGACAGCGTTTTTATGAGCGGTCAGTTGTTCCGCTTGCGCTAGTGTTTCAATGGTCTGAGATAGGTTCAGTAACCCTTGAGGCGTCAATTGCTGAATCGTCATACGTTTTAGGAAATCTGCCAGACCAAGGCTGGAATAGGTTGAGGTGTAGCCATAAGTGGGTAATACGTGATTGGTTCCTGATGCGTAATCTCCCGCAGATTCCGGCGACCAGTCACCGAGGAAAACCGAACCGGCGCTAGTGATTTTTTCAACTAATTGTTCTGGCTGACGGGTTTGGATAATAAGGTGTTCTGGGCCATAGCGGTTGCTGATTTCTACACACTGTTGCAGGCTTGTTGTCACAATAATCCGGCTGTGCGCTAAGGCCTTGGCGGCAATCTGATTGCGGGGAAGCAGGGTAAGCTGTTTTTCGACTTCTGCTATCACTTTTCTGGCTAATGCTTCATCAGGCGTAACCAATATTACTTGTGAGTCAGGGCCATGTTCTGCTTGTGAAAGTAAATCGGCAGCCGCAAAGATGGGGTTTGCCTCCTCGTCGGCAATAATAAGCAGTTCCGATGGGCCGGCAGGCATATCAATGGCGGCACCCTCTACGCGCTGACTAACTTGTCTTTTGGCTTCGGTAACATAAGCGTTGCCTGGGCCAAAAATCTTATCTACTTTGGGCACGGATTCTGTTCCGAATGCCATAGCGGCAATGGCTTGAGCGCCGCCAATCTGGAATATTTCCGTAATTCCACACAGGGTGGCTGCATAGAGAATTTCATTGGCAATCGGTGGTGGGGAGCAAAGTATAACTTTATGACAACCCGCTATTTGAGCAGGTGTTCCGAGCATCAAAACGGTAGAAAGTAATGGTGCGGAACCTCCGGGGATATAGAGCCCGACAGAATCAATAGGCCGTGTTACTTGTTGGCAATAGACCCCCGGTTGGGTTTCTACTTCGATCTTTATAGGCTTCTGCGCTTCGTGGAAAACGCGGATATTATTCATGGCTTGTTGCATTGCCTGTTTAATGTCGTCATTCAGGCTGTTTTCCGCAGCGGCTACCTTTTCCGGTGAAATACGGATATTTTCAATAACCGTTTTGTCGAAACGGCGGCTGAATTCACGCAGAGTGTGATCGCCATACTCTTTTACCGCATGCAGAATTTGCTCCACGGTACGGGAGATTTCTTCGGAAGCCGAAATAGCAGGGCGTGTTAATAAAGCGCTTTGTTGTTCGTCATGACATTCCTGCCAATGGATCAAGGTATCGAAATGGTGAGTCATTTTCGTTTACTCCATCATCTTTTCAATTGGCAACACTAAAATGGAGCTGGCGCCAAGGGATTTAAGTTTCTCCATCGTTTCCCAAAACAGTGTTTCACTGCTTACCATGTGCATGGCAACGCGGTTTTGATCCCCCGCCAGCGGTAGAATTGTTGGACGTTCTGCCCCGGGCAGCAGAGCAATCACTTCTTCGAGTTTTGCACTGGGTGCGTGCAACATGATGTATTTGGATTCACGGGCCTGAATCACCCCTTGAATGCGGGTCAACAGTTTTTCAATCAGTTGCTGTTTATCGGCGGGCATTTCACCATCACGTTGAATAAGACAGGCTTTGGAACGATAGATAATTTCGACTTCCCGCAGACCATTCGCTTCCAGTGTTGCACCAGTTGAAACCAGATCGCAGATGGCATCGGCCAACCCGGCGCGGGGGGCAACTTCAACCGAGCCATTTAGCAGACAGGATTTAAAGTGGATTTTTTTCTGATCGAGATAACGTTTTAACAGGTGAGGGTAAGAGGTTGCGATACGGGCATTTTGTAAACATTCGACGCCGGTATAGTTGTAGTCTAGGGGGGCAGCCAGTGAAAGGTGACAGGTGCCGAAATCAAGACGGCGTAAGGTGAAATAACGTGGATCTTCTCCTTGAGCGCGACGGCTTAATAGCTCTTCTTCCAGCACATTTTCACCGATAATACCCAGATCGACGACGCCATCCATAACCAGCCCTGGAATATCGTCATCACGTACCCGCAAGATATCAATTGGCATATTTTCCGCGAATGCAATTAGGCGCTGTTGTTGCAGATTGATTTTGATACCACAACGAGCCAGTAATTCTCGTGAATCTTCGCTTAGTCGGCCTGACTTCTGCATTGCGATACGTAAACGTGATTTATCTAACATTTTTATCCCCACTTAAAATCGGAAACATAAAAAAAACCCCGGAAGGATTCTTCCGAGGGTTTTTATCGCATTCATGCCACCGGAAGACCCGCTAAACGTCTTCCAGCACACAACCGCCTGAAAGACTAATCAGGATGATGATGGTGGTAATGGCTAAATTGAATGCGGATCATAATGGTTTCTCTTTAATTTATTCTTGCTATTAGTGACTGTTTGCTGCCGGTTGATTTTACTCACTAACCAGCAGAGGTTGAATTTTTTGCTCGCTATTCAACCTATACGATTTGATGCTCTAAAAGCAATCTATTTTTTTAACAATAAATTTATATTGCAATAATATTTTGTTTTTACTTGAAAAATTTTTTTATGGGAGAAATACAGTACCAATAATAACAGTGGCTTAATGTTCAAATTGTTTGCATAATCAAAATAATATCAGGCATAGAAGGAGTGGTGATGAAAAAAGTTTCCATTATCGGTCTGGGTTGGTTGGGGATGCCATTAGCCAAGGCGTTGAGTCGTAGTGGTATACAGGTTGTTGGCAGTAAAACGACGCCGGATGGTGTAGAGGCAGCACGTATGTCTGGTATCGAATGTTATTTGTTACAACTGGAACCTCAAATCAATTGTGCGCTTGATGATTTAGAGCAACTGATGGTAGCCGATGTGATGATCATCACTTTACCGGCAAGCCACACTGCGGGTGGCGGTTATAACTATATTAGGGCAGTTCAGTTAATTGTCGATACTGCGCTTTCATACTCTGTGCCAAGGATTATTTTCACCAGTTCTACTTCTGTTTATGGTTTTGTTGCTGGCAATCTCAATGAAGATGCGCCTTTTTGCCCTGAAACATCTTCCGCTCAGGCGTTGGTTGAATTAGAGAATTGGTTGCACAAACTGCCCAATATTTCCGTTGATATTTTACGTTTAGCTGGTTTGGTAGGCAGTGGTCGTCATGCCGGGCGTTTTCTGGCGGGAAAAAAGGAAGTTAAAGGGGGTAATCAGCCGGTTAATTTAGTTCATCAGGATGATGTTATTTCAGCCATTAACTTATTAATTCAGCGGACTAAAGGTGGGCATATTTATAATTTATGCGCACCTGTTCATCCAACCAAAGCTGAATTTTATCCTAAGGCCAGTAATCAGCTTGATTTAGTTCCACCTGAGTTTTCCAGAGAAGAAACTCAGGTGGGAAGCCGGATTGTTGATGGCAGCCGTATTTGCCGGGAGTTAGGATTTAAGTATCAATATCCCGATCCTAGATGGATGCCAATGAGCTGATTTTTTTCAACTTAATTCAATCATGACAATTTCTTTGAACGCTGGTCTTTCTGCCATTAATTGGTACCAGCGTTCAATATTTGGCAGAGATGGACGTTTGATTGGAATATTAAGCCAGGGATAAATCATTGGTCCTAAGACAATATCAGCCATGCCAAATTTATTGCCAGAAAGATATTTCTGTTCTGCCAGAATGTTATCGAGCACTTTCATTAGTTTTTCGATTTCAGTCAGGGTTTGCTCTATTTGTTTTTGATCCCGTTCTGCTTCCGGTGTGCGAATGAAACCGATCATGAGTTGTCGGATGTGAGGAAACAGATGTGAACCAACCCAATCCATCCATTTGTCTGCGTTTGCTCTTTCTTGTAGATCTTGTGGATAAAGCCCATCTTTACCAAATTTTGCGGCAAGATAACGAACAATTGCGTTAGATTCCCACAAAATAAAATCGCCCTCCTGTAAACAAGGGATTTTTCCATTCGGATTCATTTTCAGATATTGCGGGTCATCCAGTTTGCCAAATTTACCGCCAATATCTACTTGATTATACGGTACATTAAGTTCTTTCAGACACCAGAGCACTTTTTTTACATTGGAAGAGTTTTTACGGCCCCAAATGGTCAGCATGAGCTTCTCCTTGGATCGGGATAATAAGAAAGTTTTTTACTTGCTACCAATAATGCTTTATACCCGTTATCTTTCAAGTTGCCTCTTTGTTGGCTGCACTCGCTCACCCCGGTCACATAGTTTGCTATGCTCCCGGGGATTCACTCCCTTGCCGTCGCGATGCATCTTGAAATCCATAGGGTATATCAGATTAAATGAAAACCAATGATCAGCACAATCTTTACACTGTTTACGTTGGTTTCTTGTCGTACAACATTTTATATTAATAAGAATTTGACATTTTTTCTTATTAAATAAAGGGGAACGATGATGAAGAAAAGTCTGGCGATGACGATGAAATGTGTTATTGCGGTGCTGACAGTGGCATCAATGGTAAGTGCTCGTGTTTATGCATCGGATGAACCTATCGTTCCACCCGTGGACGCTAGAGCTTATGTATTAATGGATTATGACAGCGGTAAAATTCTGGCGGCGGGTAATCCCGATGAGCGGCTTGATCCCGCCAGTCTGACAAAAATTATGACCAGTTATGTTGTTGGTCAGGCGATAAAAGCGGGAAAAATCACGTCAGAAGATATGGTTACTGTGGGAAAAGATGCTTGGGCGACGGGTAATCCTATATTGAAAGGCTCTTCGCTCATGTTTCTTAAACCCGGCGACAGGGTAAAAGTGATCGATTTGAATCGTGGCGTTGTTATTCAGTCTGGCAATGATGCCAGCATTGCTTTAGCGGATTATGTGGCGGGGAGTCAGGATGTATTTGTTAGTCTGATGAATAATTATGCAAAAGCGCTTGGGTTGACTAACACCCATTTTCGCACAGTTCATGGATTGGATGCTGAGGGACAGTTCAGTACTGCTCGTGATATGGCGATATTGAGTCAGGCCATGATCCGTGATGTTCCTGATGAGTATGCCTTGCATAAAGAGAAAACATTCACCTTTAATAAAATCCAACAGCCTAACCGTAATCGATTGTTGTGGAATAAGAATATGAATGTTGATGGTGTGAAAACAGGATATACCGGCGGTGCCGGTTATAACCTGGTTGCTTCAGCGACAGAGGGACCTATGCGGCTGATTTCTGTTGTGTTAGGCGCGCCAAGTGATCGGGTTCGTTTCGCCGAAAGTGAAAAATTACTTGCATGGGGACTCCGTTTTTATGAAACAGTGACGCCCATTAAAGCTAGCGAACCGTTTGTTTCAGAAAAGGTTTGGTATGGCGATCGTTCAGATGTTGCTCTTGGCGTGGAAAAAGATGCGGCAATTACCATTCCTCGTGGGCAGCTAAAAAATCTGAAAGCCAGTTACACGTTAAATCAGATGCCATTGACAGCGCCTTTGGTGAAAAATCAGGTTGTCGGTGTGATTAATTTCCAATTGGGGGATAAGGTGGTTGAACAACGTCCTTTGGTGGTTAAGGAGGCGGTGGAGGAAGGTGGCTTTTTCAGTCGCATATGGGATTTGATTGTGATGAAAGTAGGTGGTTGGTTTAAGGCGATTTTTGGTTGATTTGGCGTCAAAATGGGATTTATGCGGCAGGTTGGGTGGCATTTTAGGGCGCGGCATTTTGCCGCGCACGTTTTACACTTATTTTTTTCCATCTAGAGAGCAACGTTTGCTGTTTTTTACCGCAGATCCGTTATATCGGCCTTTGAATAACAAGACACCATCAGGTTTATCTTGCCAGTAAGCCCATAATTCGACCTCAGTTCTAATATGATGCCCAATATTTTCGTAACGAATGTGTGTAGGTGATAAACCTCGATAATTGCGGGTTGACGTTCCTTCATATCGGAGTTCATAGCTATTAGCGAATCCTGTTAAATCGCCACTTCTGAATAGGATACAGGTTGCTACGTCATGAAATTCTACCCATCCATTAAGTGGTTTATTTTCACCTTCAGTTTCTATTTCAAAAACAATGACATTTTTGCCAGTTTCAGTTTTACCAAATACCATCAGCTTTCCATCTTCAATGGGGCGTAATAAGGATATTGAATTCCTTTCTGGGTCGATAATCAAACCACCATATTCAACCCCATTGATATTGGCTGTGTAATTGGAAAAACGACTAACGTTGCCGCCGCCGAAAATAACAAGAGGTTCCTGAGGATTTGAAACATCAAGTTCACCGGCAAAAGGTCGGATAGCATCACCGTCAGAAAAAATCTTTTCACTTTCTCCACTGCCAATAGCACCATATATTTCTATTTTACTGTTCCAGGCAACTTCATCTTTTGCTATAGGAACAATAATGAGGTTCTCAGAAACTAAGATTGGTGGAGATTGGTAAGTAATCCCCTCAAAAATAACATCGTAAACATCAAAAAATTCAACACTGCCTTCAACAAATTTGACGGCTCTATGCCATGCTCCATCGTAGAAATGATCTGTTGCATAACCTGAGGATGGCTTTTTAATACGTTGGCTTTCTTCTGACATTTGATCACCTATTATGAAGAGAAATGAGTGAGAGAAAAATATACCCGTTATCTTTCAAGTTGCCTCTTTGTTGGCTGCACTCACCCCGGTCACATAGTTATCTATGCTCCCAGGGATTCGCTTCCTTGCCGTTGCGATGCATCTTGAAATCCATAGGGTATAGATATTCAAGTATTAAAAATAGTAGTAAGTGTTATTGATATTTGTCAAGAAAATGGGTTTTAATTGGATTTTTATTATTTTATAGGTAATATTAGGTGGGAAATTAATTTTTAAAAAATCAAAATATCAATGTTCATAAATAGATTTAATACAATTGTGTTAATATGTTGTTATTGGGTATATTAAGTATATGATCAATAAATTCATTAGGATTAATTTTAGGTCTGTTATTGTCTTTTTATTATTCTTGTGGGTTTTTATTTTCTATTTGAAATGATTTTTAAATTAATTGAATGTAGATTAATGACATTAAAATAGCATTATTGAAATAAGATATTATTTATTAATTATCGTGAACTTAAAGTGGTGTTGCTAGAACAGGCAGAACCTTGTGATCAAGGTTCTGCCTGGATATGGGAGTCTCTGGTAGAAAAATATTTTTGGTTTTTACCCAATATCAGCTTTGTTCTACCAGAGAAACACTACACTCGATTTTTATTGTAACAATAAGGAATTAGGTGCAGCTATTTAGCAATTTATGACTTTATATTAGGAAGCCAACAATGTTGCGTTGTAGATATAATTGTAACCACCAGGAGAAACCGCTGATGAAGAAGTTATATTTACACGTTTGTTATTACTACAAGCGCTCAGAAGCAGATGATATAGTGCTGCGCCTCTATAGTCCTGAGCATTCCACCATAACAGATAGTTAAATTTGCCGTTAGGGAATTGCATTGTTACAGTTACTTGCAATTGGTTTTGATCAGGAGCTGCCTGAACTGAAGTTACTGTACCAACAGCGAAGTAGTAATTAGGGTTTTGAGGATTTTGAGGGTTTTGAGTAGTTTGTTCTGGTTTATTTTCTGTTACCGCTTCATTAGAAGAAGGATTTACATAGTTCATCGTGTTAACCTTTTAATTTAATGTAATTGAAAAAAAGAATTTTTTACCAAAATGTGCAGAGCAGTAATTTGTCCGCCGAAGAAATATAAGATAATTGGTAATTGTAATCTATATTAAAAGTTTATCTGTGTTATATAATTATTGATGCTGTTAAAATGTTGCCAATAATATATTTCCTCTAAATGGTTATAATAATCAATGGCATCACTCTAATCAAAAAATAATATTGATATTTATTTCATGTTGTTGAAATGAAAAAATTAATGATATGTTCCAATAGGCATTATTTATTCAGGATGTTCTTATTAATAGAGTTTGGGCAATAAAGGGGACTTAGGTATTGAAATGTATGGGCGATATGTAGTGAATGATTTAAATTTTTATTTCCCAGTTAATATTCAGATAAAACATTATGAAATTATTCTTATACTATAATATTTCGCATGTATATATATAGCTGAAATATTTGAAATTAATTCATTTAAATATATTTATGTTTTAATAATACCTGCATGTATGATATTTTATTAATAATTCTAAATTGGAAATGTTATTGATGTAATTATATCTATTGTTAATTATTTACAGTGTACAATGAGGGGATGTTGTTATACCTTATTTTAAAAAATTGAGTGGGGGCTATGTGCTATTCTGGGATTAATTTTCAGGGGGAATATTTTTGGATGAAATTAAATTTTGATAATAATATATTGATATTATCTATATGGAATAGATAACCGGTTAATTAAATTCAATTTATTGAAAGTGTGTTTTCTGTTATTTTTATGAATTTATATTTTTATATTATACCCAATGGATTTCAAGATGCATCGCGACGGCAAGGGAGTGAATCCCCGGGAGCATAGATAACTATGTGACTGGGGTGAACGAATGCAGCCAACAAAGAGGCAGCTTGAAAGATAACGGGTATAAATACAAATAGGCAGGCAGAGCGTTAATATTACGCTCTGCCTTAAATAGGGTAGAATGTGCTGTCATAAAAATCAGCATCATTATACCAGAGAAATGTTGTGCCAAACTCCTATCATAGCCGTACTGTATTTTGCGATTAATGAAATCGCTTCAATCAGGTTGAGTTTCTATTAGGAATCTATTATTTGGCTCAAGCATTTCACAGGCGATTATTTTACATAGAGATTTCTACGCAATTAATATAATCGCAACCGAGAGGACCAACTTTTCCTACGGTGCCTATTTTCACATCTTTCTTACCGCAAAGCGCTTCCATCAGGACTTTATAAATCGCCATGCCTCTATTGTCTAACAGATTCCATTTTAAAAGCATTTCTTCAGATGTGCCATCAAGCATTAATACAGTCACCATGACTTGCATAACTTTGTCTGGCATAATTTTCATTGCAATGATTTTACAGCTACGTAACATTACGTCGTCCATCATATCTTTATCTTTGATCAAAGAAGGATGCATGTCGTTAATCATAATATAAACTCCAAAATATAATTTAATTAATAAATAAACTTATATTATCTCTGAATAAATAACGGAGAACCGTTTGTTTGAGAAATATAAGGTGGTTGGTACTTATACTATAAAAGCAATCTACATAAGAAATTTTTTTACACTAAAAGTATAGGACAGTTAACATTTTTAATTGGCATATAACATTTTCTCTAACACATATAACTATAGGTGCCATTCATAGGTTGTCAAATAAAATTGAGAAAATAATTTAATTAATTGATAAGTAGAGTTATATTGCCAAAAATAGAAAATAAATCATCAACGTAAGAAATATAAAATAATCGGGATTTTTTATATTGCATATAGTTAGATTAAATTAAAATATTATTGGTAATTTATTTGTTTTGAATGATTAGCTTGATAATTAAAAATTTAAATTATATTTTTGATTGTTGTAAGTAAATATGGTCAATTTATTTATTTGAAATTTATATAAATATTAATGTAAATGAGATATTGTGTGTGTTTTTTATAAAAAAAACTTTTCTTTATGAAGTATTGGTCTATTATTTAAAAAACTCAATAGTAAATAAAATAGCAATGTAAATAACTATTTAAATATTAAAGCTAAATTGTATTATAGTAATTTTATATTTATCAATAAAAGAATGTTATTATAAATAAAATAGTTAGAATTCATTATTCTATTGATGCTTATTTCTGGTAGGCGTTAATACATGTATTTAGTGCTTTGTCAGTAATACATTTAAGATAATACTGGGGAGGCAGTTATAAATTGGCATGGCAACATGAAAATATAGTGTTAAGCCATTGTTGGAAAAATAATTATTGTTTTCTAATGGGCGTATAGGCTCACTGTTCTATGATGAAAAGGTGGTTATATGTCGTATCTTGATCCGTTAGCGCTTTCTATCCGTTTCGGAAATCGCAATAATTTAAGTGCTGACAAACGATGGACGGATAAACCTAATCCTCTCCATATGCTTAATCAGGAACAATTTATTTACATTTATGAGGATAGTCTGCACTTTCTTTATGGTCGATATAGGTTCAACTCAAGTAATGGACGCGATAATATTTTGACAGATATACAGGTGTCGAAAATCAAGACCGGGAAATATATTGATCAATATAGTCATGATGAGCAGTATGAGATTCTTGGTCTTCTTGGCGGCATGGGAACATTTCCTTTACATTCAATATTCGGTACGTTCAGAACAGAAGAAGTCGATCTGATTAGTTACTATTTTTATATTGCATATGTATTGACGGGTAATTATTCCGTTCATAATCGTTATTTTTACCAAGGTTATCCAATGGGGCCTAATAACGATGAGGGGTTAGATTATCTTCTTATGTGGAACGCCGTTGATATCATTCCACCACCGTATAAACCGGGTTTGCCACGATATTTCCCGTTGATTAACGGTTATATTCTCTTTCCTTCGGCAACTGAGGCTGTAGTTATCTCTAATATTCCTACCGATGCCAGGTTTATTCGTCTTGAGGAGACTGGCAATAGGTTTCCTTTTGCTGGAGAGATTGCGACCAAGACGCCTTATATCCTGACAGATAAGTTGCGGCAACAATGGGATGAAGAAGAGGAGCAAGGGGTACCAATAGACGAACGTGGATATTTTAACGAGGATGATTTGTGGCAATATGATGAACAGCAGGGGGATTGGGTGAAGTGGGGGGGAGCTTAAATTTTTCCGCTAGCTAGTTCATATCATTATTCGGTTGCTGCTCGTTTGAAGAGAACAGCAACCAAGTGTTTATCTATGCAAACAGTGAGTAGAGAACAGCAGAGATAGCAACTAATCCCATAAAGGCGACAAATACATTACTTAGTTTGCCGCCATATTTGCGCATTGCAGGAACTTTGCGGATTGCATACATTGGCATAATAAACAGCAACATTGCGATAATCGGACCACCTAATCTTTCGATCATTTCCAAAATACTTGGGTTTAGAGTAGCGACAATCCAAGTTGTGACTAACATGAACATGGACGTGATACGATTCAGCTTTTTAGGCTCAATAGTTTTGCCTTGGTCGCGCAATGTCTTAACGACCATACCATTAAAACCTTCACGCGCTCCCAGGTAATGACCAAGGAAAGATTTGGTGATTGCGATAAATGCAATAAATGGAGCAATGTAGGCAATCACTGGTGTATTAAAGTGGTTAGCCAGATAAGACAGAATAGAGATATTTTGTGCTTTAGCTTCTGCCAGGTTTTCTGGAGACAGGCTCAATACGCAGCTAAATACGAAGAACATCACGGTGACAACCATCATGATATGGGCGTATGCCAGAATGCGGGAGCATTTTTTCTCAGCATTTTCGCCATACTCTGCACGTTTTGCTACGGCAAACGCCGAGATAATTGGCGAGTGATTGAAGGAGAACACCATTACCGGGATCGCCAGCCATAGAGTAATAAGCAGCCCATGACTTGCACCTGATGCAGAGATGGTGATGTTTTCAAAGATTGCGGTGTTCCAGTTAGGGATCAGATAGAACGCCAGTAGCATCAGAACGGCAACAAATGGGAATACCAGCACACTCATCGCCTTAACAATAGCCTGTTCGCCGAAACGGACGATGGTCATTACACCAATAATTAGGATCAGAGCCAGCAGGGCACGAGGAGGTGATGGCAGATGTAATTGGTGAACAATAAAGCTGTCTACGGTGTTGGTAATAGCAACACTGTAAACCAAGAGAATCGGGTAGATAGCGAAGAAGTAGAGCAGGGTGATAAGTTTACCTGCCAGGCTGCCAAAGTGCTCTTCTACGACTTCGGTAATATCTTCACCTGGGTTTTTACCCGATAGAACGAAACGACACATCCCGCGATGGGCGAAGAAAGTCATTGGGAAAGCCAGTAGCGCCATCACCAGAAGAGGTAGCAGGCCGCCAATACCAGCGTTGATAGGTAAAAATAATACACCAGCGCCAATCGCGGTACCGTATAAGCCAAGCATCCATACTGTATCTGATTTACGCCAGGTTTTATAATCGCTTGGGCTGGTCGCCTGCGATGCGATCGTACCTGTTTGAGTCATATCCATAGTTATCTCCGAGAATAACGCGGTAAATTAAAAAACGAAATTACAATGCCGCAAGTATGCAATAAATGCAAATACATGTGGCCTAACTCTTTCTTTATAAAAACAATTCTTTATAAAAATAAGTTCTTTAAATATCTTTGGCGTTTATTTGAACGTTTTTATTACCATATTTTGGTCGAAAATTAGACTTTGAATTAATAAGCCAAAATTTTCGCTTTACTTTCTTTTTTGAAAGAAAGTCTGGAAATTTTAAAACCAGACTTTTGATAGCGGCAAGATAGCCATTTTTAGTGAATAGTACCGTGATCATAGTCTCAAATGCAGAATATATCTCGAAAAGTCATCATGTTACGAGATTTAGTGTAATTGTTGCCTAAATATTGCGAATTTTAATGAGGTCAAATTATAACCTTAATTTTTCCATTACTCAACTCTCATTATTCTCTTATGTTTTTGTTATTTCCTGTCTATTTGTTTATATATTAATGAATGAAAATGGCAAATAGAGCAAAGGATTAATAAATTGATAAATATCAATTTGTTATCGAATTTTAAAAATAGGTATCTCTGATGTAATGTTTGTATCTTTGTGAAAGATATATATTAAGATCAGGACAATAGATTAATGGCATCAATAATATGCATGAAAGATATACTCGCTATCTTTTGATCAAGTTTTAATAATCTTCTTCGTTATATATCTATTTACATAGTGATTTATACAGATTTATTGATTTATATGAAAACCATTGAGCTGGATTTAAGCTCAAATAAATGTTAAATGAGGTACAGAATATTACTCTGTTGGTTAACTCATGTGCATTTTGGCATGTAAAATTAGCTAATCATTTCTAATAAAAAGACCTTGATTGAAATAGGGTTTGTGTATCTCAATTCACTATACCCTATGGATTTCAAGATGCATCGCGGCGGCAAGGGAGCGAATCCTTGGGAGCATAGAGAACTATGTGACCGGGGTGAGTGAGTGCAGCCAACAAAGAGGCAACTTGAAAGATAACAGGTATAAGTTGCATTTATGTTACTAGCTCTTTATCCAGCCTTTACGGATAGGAAAAGCGCAGCAACGTTGGTACAGACTATTCAATCTTTTTTGTAAACTTTCACCAGACAGGCTCCATATTATTTGCGCAAAAGTACATGCCATTAGGCTGACGATAAATGCGCCTACCATATCCATCGGCCAATGAACGCCTAAATAAACTCGGGCCCATGCGATAGCCAGTGCAATTGCCATCATGCATAAGCCCGGCCAAATCCTATACCAGAATAAAAAGGATAAAGCGAAAGTGAAGACAGTTGTTCCGTGATGACTTGGGAATGAAGTTGTTGGCGCGTGAGGAAGAAAGTTATAACCAAAACCTTCTGCAAAAGGGCGGTCATGAGGGCAGAGTAAACCGATACAGAATGAGGTTAGCATGGCGAAGCCGAAGGCAATGGTGGTTTTACTGACGATAACCCGATGATAAGGAAGAGTACGCTCTGAACCCCAAAACCAGAAACTAACCAATGTTAGAGGGAAAATAAGAACCAGATATTTTGCTATGAATACCGCCATTGCAATCATGGCTGG
Organism: Photorhabdus aballayi; assembly: GCF_026153155.1. Classification (NCBI taxonomy): domain Bacteria; kingdom Pseudomonadati; phylum Pseudomonadota; class Gammaproteobacteria; order Enterobacterales; family Morganellaceae; genus Photorhabdus; species Photorhabdus aballayi. The sequence continues at coordinate 28,651 of NZ_JAPFCD010000036.1, forward strand.
TGATGATTCAGGTGTAGCATTGAAAAAAGTAAACAGATCATGATTTATTTGTTCTAACAAATCGGGCCTCACATATAGTCACTTATGTACATCACGATAGTCGGACGCAAGAGAGTAAAGTTGGCCGACTTGTGAGTAAAGCTTAATCGTCTTAATTGTTGGTGTTATTTATGTTTGGTTTATATTTACGTCAAGGAAACATCTGGCGGTCGTCATGATAAAAAAATAAGTATTTTATTGATATATATGATAAAAATATCTGGATTGCCGTGGTGATAGTACAAGTAGTTGATAGTTTGATCATCTGTAGAATTGGTTATGTGTTTATACCCGTTATCTTTCAAGTTGCTTCTTTGTTAGCTGCACTCACTCACCCCGATCACATCGTTATCTATGCTCCCAGGGATTCACTCCCTTGCCGTTGCGATGCATCTTGAAATCCATAGGGTATATAAGCGGCATGTTTTTCAGGCGAGAAAAAAACCCGATAGCCTTAAACCAAAATGGATGACTATCGGGTTCCTCAATATTGGGATATCAAAGAAAAGCAGTGGCATTAATTCAGACTACGATTTGGCAAGAAAGTTCTTCGTGATAAGAAAAAAAATCAGATTTTTTTCAGTTTGATGAAAATAACACTTTTTGCACAAACCAACCGGGTCCACTGCGGTTAATAATCAATGGCGGTTTTTACCACAACAAAGTAGAACGGGAGGTTCGATTATTGTAGCAATTGGTGTTCTTTTACGTATGCTTCGAAGTCTGTACAACCACCGATATGTTTCTCATCAACGAAAATCTGTGGAACGGTTTCTACGGGTTTACCAACTGTTTTTTCCAAATCAGCTTTAGTAATACCTTCTGCGTGAATATCAACATAACGGAAGTCAAAATCATCACGTTGCTCTTTCAGTCGTTCCGCCAGCTCTTTCGCGCGAACACAGTATGGGCAACCAGGACGACCGAAAATCACAGTAAACATATAAATTCCTCTTGGTTATATTAAAATAATGCGGTTTGATGTGTTGTTCATGCTTATTTGATTGCTACTATGCCTGTATGGATTTGTAAAAAAAAGCAGAAATTGCCTTTTGTTTTAATTTGACATACCAATTTTGGCAACAGCGTTTCCGGTAGTATAATGTGGCATCAGGTTATTAAGAGAGGATGTGATGAAAAGTCATCATGGCAGCATGAGTTCATTGGCAGATATGCCAAAACAGGTTATCCTGCTAGAAATTATCGGCATTAGTTGTTTGCTTCTGGCATATTTAACTATTAATGATATTCTTGTCTTAACAGATTTACTAATGACGCCAGAAGCACATGTTGTTATGATTTTCACCGGCGTGGGTTGTTTGGTCCCTGCTGCGGTTAATATCATTTGGCGTGCAGTGTATGGCCTCTCTTTTCTGGGAATTGATCATAAAAAAGAGAGTAAAAATAAGGCAGAAGAAGGCAGAAGATAGTGATAACGGTAGATAAAAATAATTTATCAGTTATTGGTGATAGCGCGATAAAGAATTATTTCGTAAGCTATAGCGCTTTTTCATTTTCCGTTGTATGGGGTTGTTAGATGAGTTCACTTGTCATTCCTGACTTATCAGTATTGCGTGAGTGGTTGGATCAGCTCAAAATTTCCTACTTTGAGTGCGATTCATGCCAAGCGCTGCATCTACCTCATATGCAGAATATTGATGGCTTATTTGATGCCAAAATTGATCTGTTGGACAATGTAATCTTGTTTTCTGCATTGGCTGAAGTTAAACCAACCGCGATTATTCCTCTAATGGCTAATCTAAGCCAGATTAATGCCAGTTCCCTGACAATCAAGGCTTTTCTTGATATTCAGGATGAAAATTTACCGAAATTGGTGGTGTGTCAATCTTTCCTTATTTCAGCCGGGCTGACTTTTTCCCAGTTTTCTCATTTCTTGCAACAGAGCGAAGAGCAGATTGCGGGTGTGATTTTTGAAATTCACAGTAATAACTTGTTGTATATTAATCGCGATATTGAAATTGAGAGTGACATTGAAGAGGAAGAAGAAGCACAAGCTTCTGCTAAGGCGCCGACTTTTACTTTGCACTAATATTTCCAACACGGTCATCCTACAATGCAATGTACGCATTATTCTGCGGGGCATTGTCACTCTTGTCAGTGGCTTGAAAAACCCTATTCTCAGCAGTTAGAAGATAAGCAGCAGAATCTAAAACAGTTATTATCTCAAACCCTTGTGAATCAATGGTTACCTCCAATCGCCAGCCAACCAGGCGCTTTTCGTAATAAAGCCAAAATGGTTGTCAGTGGCAGTGTAGAACGCCCATTATTAGGCATGTTGCATCGTGATGGGACGGCGGTTGATCTGTGCCATTGTCCCCTCTATCCAGCGCATTTTCAGCCTGTATTCGATGTTGTTAAATCGTTCATTGCTTGCGCCGGGTTGACGCCATATAACGTTGCTCGTAAGCGGGGTGAACTGAAATATTTGCTGCTGACGGAAAGTCGCCATAGTGGTGAAATGATGTTGCGTTTTGTACTGCGTTCTGAAACGAAGATTGCTCAATTGGAGCGTGCCTTACCCCGGTTGCGTGAGCAATTGCCACAGCTTACGGTGATCTCTGCTAATATTCAGCCGATCCATATGGCGATCTTGGAGGGAGAAAAAGAGATCCTGTTTACTGAGCAAAAAGCGCTTAAAGAACAGTTCAATGGCATTCCTCTTTACATTCGTCCACATAGCTTTTTCCAGACTAATCCGAAAATGGCTGCTGAATTGTATGCAACAGCGGGGCGTTGGGTTCGTGAACTGAAAATCAGTAGCATGTGGGATCTATTCTGTGGTGTTGGGGGGTTTGGTCTGCATTGTGCAGATAAAAATACCTGTTTAACCGGAATTGAAATTTGCCCTGAAGCCATTGATTGTGCCCGTGATTCGGCAAAAATACTGGGGTTGGAAAATATCGAGTTTCAAGCTTTGGACTCAACACACTTCGCCGTAGCAAAAGATCAAATTCCGCAGTTGGTTTTGGTCAATCCGCCTCGGCGGGGAATTGGTAAGGCGTTGTGCGATTATCTCAGTAAAATGGCGCCGGATTATATTCTTTATTCAAGCTGTAATGCTCAGACAATGGCGAAAGACATTGCTGCACTCGCTAACTATCGTGTAGAAAAGACACAGTTGTTTGATATGTTTCCCCATACCGAGCATTACGAAGTTTTAACGTTATTGAAGTTAAGTCACGATTAAATAACGAAAGAATATGTGGGGATGGGGGTTCCATAGAACGCCCTATCCCGCTTAATCATGGCGCTCAAAAGCGAGTGCACGACGTTCAATCATCCGCATCAGCAAAGTCAGGATGCCGTTAATGCATAGATAAATCACCCCTGCGGCTATAAAAACCATCACATCATAATTACGGCCAAATAGAAGCTGACTGTATCCCATGACTTCCAGCAAAGTAATAGTGCTTGCGAGAGAGGTACTCTTGAAAATCAATACAACTTCGTTGGAATAGGAAGATAACGCCCGTTTAAATGCATAAGGCAGTAAGATTCGCATAGATTGTGCTTTAGACATGCCCAATGCTTGACAGGATTGCCACTGACCAGCAGGAATGGCCTTTACCGCGCCATAGAATAGCAGCGTAGAATATGCTGCGCTGTTAAGCGCCAGTGTTACCATTGCGCACAGCCAGGGTTCAGACAGTAATTGCCAAAGCCACGGGTACGCTTTTATGGATGGAAATTGTCCAGGTCCGTAATAAATCAGAAAGAACTGCACCAGCAAAGGGGTACCGGTGAACAGAGTAATGTAGGTTTTTACCAGTTGTGTCAGTACCGGCAATTTCAGGGTCAGAACCATAGTGAACAGAACGGACATCATGAAAGCAACAAAAAGCGCTGTGATAGTCAGGCTTAGACTGGTTGTCAGCCCCGGCAAAATCTGTTGGATATACTCAAGCATTAGGAAACACTCCGATCAAAGCGGGTGGTATGCATCTCAATTTTCTTTAGAATAAATTGACTGAGTAAAGTGATGGCTAGATAGATAAGCGCCACAATCATATACCAGGTAAAGGGTTCCTGAGTCCGTGTGGCAATACTTTTGGTTTGTTGCATCAGATCATTCACACTGATAAGCGATACCAGCGCGGTGTCTTTCAGCAAAACTAACCATTGGTTGCCGAGCCCGGGCAGAGCATGTCGCCACATTTGGGGCATAATCAGGCGGAAAAATATTTCAGCGCGACCAAGACCTAATGCCTGACCGGCTTCCCATTGGCCGACAGGAATGGCTTTTATCGCACCACGGAGTGTCTGGGATGCATAGGCTGAGTAGAGCAGGGAAAGTGCAACGACACCACAAAGAAAGGGGCTGACATAAAAGTCTTGAATATCTATCTGAACCCTGGGATGCCAGAAGATAAGATAAATATCAAAGCCATCAGCCAGTATTATGAGAAGTTGTGATGCGCCGAAGTAGACGAACAGCACGACCAAAATTTCCGGTAATCCTCTGAACAGAGTGACCCAACAGGTGCCAAGTATGGCGAAGGGTTTCCAGCGGGCTGATTCCCAGGCAGCAAATAGCATGGCTAAAATCAGACCAAGCACTAATGCAGACACGGCAAGGCCGACGGTGATGCCGGCGGCGCTTGTTAGAGATTGGAATTCATTCATGGAGATTCAACGACTTATTTAAACCATTTTTTGTAGATGATGTCATAAGTGCCATCTCGTTTGATGTCTGCGAGTGCTTTATTCAGCTTATCTTGCAGATCTTTGTTACCTTTACGAACGGCAATACCTAAACCGATACCAAAGTAATTTTTGTCAGTAACTTTTTTACCGATGGTATTTAAGTTTTCATTCTTTTTCAGCCATTCGTTAACAACGGCAGTGTCACCGAAAACGGCGTCCAGACGGCCATTTTTCAGATCCAGAATCGCATTTTGATAGCTGTCATAAGGAACGGTTTTAATCTCTTTGCGTTGCTCCATCAGATACTTCTGATGAGTTGTCCCATTCTGGATACCCACAAGTTTACCTTTCAGCTCTGCAACGCTGGAGATTTTACCTTTAACGGAGATAAAAACCGCTGAGTTGTCGTAATAAGTGTTAGTAAAATCAACCTGCTTTTGGCGCTCAGGGGTGATATCAATACCGGCGGCTAAAGCGTCGAAGCGGCGGAATTTCAGACTGGGGATCAAACTGTCAAAGGATTGGTTAGTGAAGGTACATGTGGCATTAATTTTCTCACAGAGTGCATTGACCAAATCGACATCAAAACCCTGAATTTTATTATTTGCATCGATGAACTCAAACGGAGGATAAGTGGCTTCTGTAGCAAAACGAATGGTCTCTTTTTCCGTGGCGGTTGCAGATAAAGTTACTGTGCCTAAGAGGGCTGCAAAAAGTAGTTTTTTCATCGCTATATCCTATTAATAGTTAGTGTGATAGATAATTAGCAAAGGCTTTGGTTTGTGGTTGCGTAAAATGGCTGATATCACCTTGTTCTATAATGCGGCCGTTTTCCATATATACGACACGGCTTGCGGCCTTACGGGCGATTTCCACTTCATGGGTAACGATAATCTGCGTAATGCCCGTTGCTGATAATTCATGGATGATATTGACAACCTGTGCTGTGATTTCTGGGTCCAGCGCTGCCGTTGGTTCATCAAATAATAAAACCTGGGGTTCCATCATTAATGCGCGTGCGATAGCGACTCGTTGCTGTTGCCCTCCAGATAAATGTTGTGGGAAGCGGCCGGCAAAATTATCTAAGCGTAAACGAGAAAGGAGCTTATTCGCTTTTTCCTGTGCCTGTTGCTTGGATAAACTCAATACGCGACAAGGCGCTTCGATCAGGTTATCCATAACGGTAAGGTGGGGCCATAAGTGATATTGCTGAAAGACCATACCTACATTTTGGCGTAGAGAACGAATCTCCTTTGTTCCTGGCGTTTGTTCGAAATCGAATTGATGATTAGCAATATGCAACTGGCCGGAGCGGGGTATTTCCAGCAGGTTTAATACTCGCAACAACGTACTTTTACCTGCACCGCTTGGCCCTAGCAAAACCATCGTTTCCCCTGGAGAACACTCAAGATTAATATCAAACAGCGCTTGATGGGCGCCGTAATAGCAATCAATGCTTTTTAGTTGAATACTCATGCTTTAATTCTGAATAGTCAATGATTTGGTCCGATGCTAAACCCGTTAGCATAATTATGCAACATCTTATGAATAGAATATTATTAATTGATATTTCAATTACATACCTGATTAACGCGTTCTATTCTTTCCTTGTGTAATTTGTCAGCAAAAGCTTATTTATTCTGTTGCCATACTGAAGAAAGATGAACAGGCCACAATATAGGTAAGCATGAGAATAAGTAACCGCTGCTGACGACTTATGACCATGAAACGTTCGAACCGTTATTCATGGCATCAAGTATTAATTGTGGCTCAAATCTTGGTTAAGTAAAGAATGCCATCAGTAAGGGGGCGAGCAAACTCAGCACAAAACCGTGAACTATTGCTGCTGGAACAATACTGACTCCTCCGCACCGTTGTAATACTGGCAAGGTAAAATCCATCGATGTCGCACCGCTTAATCCTATAGCGCTTGAGCGATATCGATTGATTAGAACTGGAATTAGCATAATTGCCACCAGTTCGCGCACCAGATCATTAAAGAATGCGGCACTGCCGATTACCGGCCCGTAAGCGTCGGAAAGTAAGATGCCAGAAAGGGAATACCAGCCGTAACCAGAAGCTAACGCTAAACCTGTTTTCATTGGCAGCCCGAGAATAAGTGCTGCGATAGCACCGCCGATAAGCGCGCTGATAGCAATGACAACCGCAATAATGGTACCACGACGGTTTAGCAGTATCTGTTTCAGGCTCATACTGCTGTTACGTAATTGAATACCGACGAGTAACAACAAAACGATTAAGGCAATTTCACTGGCATGATTGGAGAAGTGCAGCCATGACCAGCCAGTAAGCCCAAATAGGAAACCTAAAATCAGCACGCCACATAATTTCAGTGATTCAAAAATCATATGTAAACGGGAAGGGGGTTTTTCCTGTTTATGCGGGCTAATAATCCAAGGATCGCGTTTTTCAAGCAGGAATAGTGCTAGCATATTAGCTGTAAAAATACATAAAAAAAATGTTATCGCGTATTGAAAGATAGAGAAGAGGTTACGGCCTAAATCGTCTAACAAAGCCAGGCTGATTCCCATTAAAAACAGGATGATATAGACCATCGCGTTAAGAAGGTGATGAACTGCATTTAACAGTGCTTTATTATTCAAATGAATAAGATAGCCTAGCGTTAACGGCAAAAGAATGATCAGCATCCCAGAGTACATAATTAACATCCTTTAAAACGGTTAACGTTTTTTTATCCAAATTTAGTATAAAAATCGGTTGTAAAGACTATAAAGATAAAAGATAACAATTTTTTTACATTAAGAGAATAGCCAGGATAGAGTGAAGTCTGTTGTTGCTCAAAGAATTTTTTATTCTTAGGGAGGGTATGTTACTAATAACTTTCAATGGGCGTAAAATGTAAAGAGAACGGTATCTATCTGGAATAAGTGGAAATCCCTGGTTTTCGTGGTATTGCAAGAAATAAGTTTTTTACTATTTCTCTAAATCCAATACTTAATATGGTGATATTTAAATGAATTTTATTCGCTCGAAGCGTCGATGGGTTGTGTTGTTAGCTATTGTGACTGTTATCACATTGGTTCTGGGGTATTTTCTGCATGGACCAGAAACGATTAAATATCAGACTGTCTCTGTTATTAAAGGCGATTTGGAAAAAAATGTACTGGCAACGGGAAAACTGGATGCGGTCAGAAAAGTAGATGTTGGGGCGCAGGTGAGTGGTCAGTTGCAGAATTTGTATGTTGAAGTGGGCGATAAGGTGACAAAAGGCCAGTTACTGGCATTAATTGATCCTAAACCGGCGCAAAACGAAGTCAAAGAAGTTGAAGCGACGATCAAAGAATTGAAAGCTGATCTGATAGAGGCTAGGGCACAATTGAAATTGGCGCGGCTTACGTCACAGCGTCAAAACAATCTGGCAAAAGTGCAGGCGGTTTCACTCCAGGAATTGGATCAGGCTAAAACAGACGTTGAAGTGAAAAGAGCGAAGATAGAAAATTTATTGGCGCAAATCAGTAAAAATCAAGCCAGCCTTGATACTGCTCAAACTAATTTGCAATACACTCGGATTACTGCGCCAATGGATGGCATTGTTGTCAATATCAAAACCCTTCAGGGACAAACGGTCATTGCGGCGCAGGAAGCCCCGACCATTTTGACATTGGCTGATCTTGGCACGATGTTGGTAAAAGCGGAAGTATCAGAGGCGGATATTATTTACCTGAAACCGGGGCAGAAAGCTTCTTTTACCGTATTAGGCGCACCGGATAAAAATTTTCCAGGGGTGCTGAAAGATATTTTGCCGACGCCAGAAAAGATTAATGATGCCATTTTCTTCTATGCCCGCTTTGAGGTGGCTAATCCTCAACAACTTTTGCGTTTGCAAATGACTGCCCAAGTGAAAATTCAACTTGATTCCCATCGTGGTGTGTTAATGGTTCCTATCTCTGCTCTGGGTAAACAGATTACGCCAACCCGCTATGAGGTGGATATCCTGAATGGCGATAAAGAAGAGAAACGGGAAGTGACCATTGGCGTGCGCAATGATGTGAATGTACAAATTCTGTCTGGTCTGAAAGAACATGAGCAGGTGATTACTAGTCGCAGTGATGAAGCAGAGGGTGAGTAATGAATGCGTTACTTGAGCTGAAAGGTATAGAGCGCAGTTATCCCGCAGGTGAGCAACAGGTAAAAGTATTGGATGATGTCACTTTGTCTATTTATGCCGGTGAGATGGTTGCGATTATCGGTGCGTCAGGCTCGGGTAAATCGACACTGATGAATATTCTTGGTTGTCTTGATCAACCCAGTAATGGTGAATATCGGGTCGCGGGACAGAATGTTGCTGAACTGAATAATGATCAACTAGCAGCACTGAGACGGGAACATTTTGGCTTTATTTTTCAGCGTTATCATTTACTGACTCATTTAACTGCTGAACAGAATGTGGAAATTCCTGCTATTTACGCGGGAGCCGTTAAGGCAGCACGTCGTCAGAGAGCCATAGAGTTGCTTGGTCGTTTAGGGCTTGAAGAGCGAATCTACTATCAGCCGGGGCAGCTCTCTGGTGGACAGCAGCAGAGGGTCAGTATCGCCAGGGCGTTGATGAATGGTGGTCAGGTCATTTTGGCTGACGAACCCACCGGAGCGTTGGATAGCCATTCTGGCGAAGAGGTGATGGCAATCCTCAAACAACTGTGTGAACAAGGGCATACCGTCATTATTGTCACTCATGATCCGAAAATTGCGGCGCAGGCACAGAGGATTATTGAGATCAAAGATGGTCACATTATGAGTGACTCCGGCACACGAATAAGTAGAAAAGTCACTCAGACTCCATCGTTAACATCAAAAATATCGTCGATACGCCAGACCTTTGGGCGGTTTAATGAAGCTTTATTCATGGCTTGGCGGGCGATGATTGCCAACAAGATGCGAACTTTACTGACCATGTTGGGGATTATCATTGGTATTGCTTCTGTCGTGACTATTTTGGTTATCGGAGATGCGGCTAGGGCATCGGTGTTATCCGATATTAAAGAGATTGCGACGAATACTATTGATATTTATCCAGGAGAAGATTTTGGCCTTGATGATCCGGTCAGTATGCAAGCACTGAAAATAGAGGATTCAGACGCGATTAAAGCGCAGCCCTATATTCTGGCGGTTTCGCCAGAAATTGAGGGACAAATGCGCCTTCGTAAAGGGAACATTGATGTTGCTTCGAGAGTGACTGGCGTTGGCGATGAGTTTTTTCAGGTTTATGCTCTGCGTTTTGCCCAAGGAATGGGATTCTCATTGGATATGATACGCCGTCAGGGGCAAGTTGTGGTTATTGATGACAATACTCAGCGTAAGCTGTTTCCTCACCAGAAAAATGTGATTGGGGAGGTGATCCTGGTGGGTAATATGCCGGCCACAATTGTGGGAGTGGTATCTGATAAGAGAGCGACGTTTGGCAGTAGCAAATCATTACATGTCTGGTTGCCTCATAGCACAATGACCAGCCGTCTGATGAATCGAAATTATTTGGATTCAATTACTGTCAGAATAAAGGATGGTTATAACTCTAAGGATATAGAAAAGAAGATTGTTCAGTTGCTCACTTTGCGCCACGGGAAAAAGGATGTTTTCACCTATAACGTGGACCTGATGGTAAAAGCGGCGGAAAAAACAGCCCATACTTTACAACTGTTTTTGACGATGGTGGCGGTAATTTCACTGATAGTTGGCGGTATTGGCGTTATGAACATTATGTTAGTTTCAGTGACTGAACGTACAAGAGAGATCGGTATCCGTATGGCAGTAGGCGCCAGAACCAGTGATGTGATGCAGCAGTTTCTGATAGAAGCTATTTTGGTTTGTCTGGTTGGCGGTGTTTTGGGCATTGTACTCTCTTATACGATTGCATTGATTGCTCAACTGGCGCTGCCCGGTTGGCATTTTGTTTTCCAGCCCATAGCCTTACTCAGTGCTTTCGCCTGTTCTACCGCAATTGGCGTGATATTTGGGTTTCTACCGGCCCGTAATGCTGCTCGCCTTGATCCGATAGAAGCGTTGGCAAGAGAATAAGTGGCAATGAAATAACGTTACGCCGCTGGTAATGACCAGCGGCGTGTGAATAATACCTGGTTATAACCCACAGGCCAGGCTATTTAGCCTTTGGGTTCGTTTTCAAGGGGAACAATAATACTGGCATGATTTCCCTTTGGGCCTTGGTGAACGCTGAAATTCACTTTCTGACCCGCTTTCAGTGTCCGGTAACCGTCCATCTGAATAGTTGAGTAATGAGCGAATATATCTTCTCCGCCGCTTGCCGGGCAAATAAATCCAAAGCCCTTAGCATTATTGAACCACTTAACAGTACCTGTCTCCATACTTCTACATCCCTCGTTTAATAATTTCGGTTGAGATGAGCCATTAATATAACAGTCGTAAACAATCACATGTAAACAGTGACATTATCTATGTTTGTTCACAAAACATACTGTAGTAAAAATCAAATTCTCGTCAAGTACAGAACAAATGTCTGGTTGTTTTGAATGACTAAAGTTTGATATAGATAACGATATGAGTTTCGTTCATTCACTTTTATGCCGAGTTTTCATAGAGGAATAGTCTGTGGTAAAAGGAGTTGCTCAGAGAATGATAAGATAAATGGCAATATAATTTGTTTGCTGGCAGTGGCTGGTGTTAGAGATTAATCCTGTTGGGAAAATAATGAGCGAGTATCATAACAGTTTGAAAATTAAGGAATCCGTTAAGAATGAACGACAGCAAAAATTGCAGCCGCCGTCAATGTATCGGGTTATTCTTAACAATGATGATTACACTCCGATGGAGTTTGTAGTTGACGTATTACGAAAGTTCTTTTCTTATGATATTGAACGTGCAACGCAGTTAATGTTGGATGTCCACTATCAAGGGAAGGCTGTTTGTGGGGTTTATACTGCTGAGGTGGCAGAAACTAAAGCGGCTCAGGTAAATATGTATGCCAGGGAGCACGGGCATCCATTACTTTGTACGCTGGAAAAAATCTGACCAGGTATACTGATTTTAGGGGGAGGTGCCTATGCTCAACCAAGAGCTTGAACTTAGTCTTAATATTGCCTTTGCTAAAGCACGGGATAACAGACACGAGTTTATGACTGTGGAGCACCTATTGCTGGCGTTGTTAAGTAATTCATCAGCGCGTGAAGCATTGGAAGCCTGCAAGGTCAATCTGGCTCAATTGCGTAAGGAGCTGGAGAATTTTATTTCACAAACGACACCGTTGTTACCTGAAAATGATGAACGGGAGACTCAGCCGACGTTGAGTTTTCAACGTGTTCTTCAGCGCGCGGTATTTCATGTTCAATCCTCTGGGCGTTCAGAAGTTTCTGGTGCTAATGTGCTGGTGGCTATCTTTAGCGAACAGGAGTCTCAAGCTGCTTATTTGTTGCGTAAACATGATGTTAGTCGTCTGGATGTGGTTAATTTCATTTCTCACGGAACTCAAAAAGAGGACACTGAATCGGATCATCAGGAGACAGGCGCGCAATCTGCGGAAGAGCACTCTACAGGTGAGGATCGGTTAGAAAATTTTACAACTAATCTGAATCAGCTTGCTCAAAGAGGGCAGATTGATCCATTGATTGGCCGTCAGGATGAGTTGGAAAGAACAATCCAGGTATTGTGTCGTCGTCGGAAAAACAACCCATTGTTGGTCGGAGAGTCGGGGGTCGGTAAGACAGCCATTGCAGAAGGACTGGCATGGCGGATTGTGCAAAAAGATGTACCGGAAGTGATGGCTGATTGTACGATTTATTCGCTGGATATTGGTTCATTGCTGGCGGGAACTAAATATCGTGGTGATTTTGAGAAGCGCTTCAAAGCATTATTAAAAACCCTTGAACAGGATAAGAAAAGTATTCTATTTATAGATGAAATTCATACCATTATCGGCGCGGGCGCCGCGTCAGGGGGGCAGGTAGATGCAGCTAATCTGATTAAGCCATTGTTATCTAGTGGACGTATCAGAGTGATTGGTTCTACGACTTATCATGAATTCAGTAATATTTTTGAAAAAGATCGGGCGTTAGCGCGTCGTTTTCAGAAGATTGATATTGTTGAGCCTTCACCCGAAGAGACGATACAGATTATTAAAGGGTTGCGGCCGAAATATGAAGCGCACCATGATGTACGTTATACCACGAAAGCTATCCGTGCTGCGGTTGACTTATCAGTGAAATACATTACTGATCGCCACTTGCCGGATAAGGCGCTCGACGTGATTGATGAAGCCGGGGCGCGTACCCGTCTGGTGCCGATTAGTCGCCGTAAAAAAACGATTAATGTGTCGGATATTGAATTCGTCGTTGCTCGGATTGCTCGTATTCCTGAAAAAACCGTTTCTGCCAGTGATAAAGATGTTCTAAGAACACTGGATGAGCGACTGAAAATGTTGGTATTTGGTCAGGATACTGCGATTGCGGCATTGACCGAAGCCATTAAGATGAGTCGTGCAGGGTTGGGTCAGGATAATAAACCGGTGGGCTCTTTCCTGCTTGCAGGTCCGACAGGCGTGGGGAAAACGGAAGTCACCGTACAGCTTGCGAAGGTGCTGAATATCAAATTATTGCGTTTTGATATGTCAGAATATATGGAGCGCCATACAGTAAGTCGTTTAATTGGCGCGCCGCCGGGATATGTTGGTTTTGATCAAGGAGGGTTGCTTACTGATGCTGTGATTAAACATCCTCATTCAGTATTGCTGCTTGATGAGATTGAAAAAGCACATCCAGATGTATTTAACCTGTTATTGCAAGTCATGGATAACGGTACTCTGACTGATAATAACGGTCGCAAAGCGGATTTTCGTAACGTCATTTTAGTCATGACAACGAATGCGGGGGTACGTGAAACGCAGCGCAAATCCATTGGATTTAAGCAGCAGGATAACAGCTCTGATGCAATGGAAGAGATTAAGAAAGTGTTTACACCGGAATTCCGTAACCGTCTTGATGGCATCATCTGGTTTAATACGCTTTCTATCGAGGTTATTCAACAGGTAGTTGATAAGTTCATTGTCGCCTTGCAGGCACAATTGGATGAAAAAGGCGTTTCGCTGGAGGTCAGCGTGGATGCTCGTCAATGGTTATGTGATAAAGGCTATGATAGAGCAATGGGTGCTCGTCCAATGGCGCGGGTTATTCAAGATAGCTTGAAAAAACCGTTGGCAAATGAACTTCTGTTCGGCTCATTAGTTCACGGTGGCTCGGTAAGTATTGGCCTGGATAAGGTAAAACGCGTACTGACTTATGATTTCAGCAGTGCTTATAAGCAGAAGCCGGAAGATGTAGTGCACTAATAAAGAGCGACACCACAGGTGAGTACAACGTTGTTAAATACAAAGTTGCTACCTGTGGTGTAATACCTGAAAACGGTAATGAATCAGCGGCTACGGAAGACGATACGGCCTTTGCTCAGGTCATATGGGGTCAGCTCAACTGTAACCTTGTCGCCTGTCAGGATGCGGATGTAGTTTTTACGCATTTTACCTGAGATGTGAGCAGTGACTACGTGCCCGTTTTCTAACTCAACGCGGAACATAGTGTTTGGTAGCGTGTCTAGCACGGTACCTTGCATTTCAATATTGTCTTCTTTGGCCATCTAATCCTCTAAGTTTAATAACCATCGTTTTTAACGGGCAAGATAATGCCGAAAAACCCGCATTATGTAAAGGAATGTTGTATTTTAACCCGCTATTTTGCAAATGGTGCATGGTGATATTTACGTTATGATCAACATGAATCGGTCAAATGTTGATTATAATTCCAGTACTTGTTGTGACCAGCAACCGAGTCTTAATGACCGATTTCTGAATTGATAAAGATATTGAATAAATTCCTCCCTGGGGATCTCTTTTGCGCCTAGTGATGCTGTGTGATGGTTAAGCACTTGACAGTCCAATAGTTTACCACCGTGTCGCAGAAAATGGTGATAGAAGGCGATGAGTGCGCATTTGGATGCATTTTCCATTCTGCTAAACATAGACTCACCGCAGAATAGTGTACCAACGCTAACACCGTACAAACCACCAACAATCCGTTCATCGTGCCAGACTTCTATTGAATGCGCTTGTCCTGCCTGATGTAATTTCTGATAACCTTGTTGGATATCCCGGCCTATCCATGTTCCTTCATGCCGTTGAGCGCAGAAATAAACCACCTGTTCAAAGGCATAATTCACCGTAATACGGTATGGGTGATTGCGCAGAAACCGACGTAATGTTCGGCCGATATGCAATTCACCCGGAATGATTACCGCACGTGGGTCGGGGGACCACCAAAGTGGCACTTCACTGGGTAAAAACCAAGGGAAAATGCCTTGATGGTAAGCCGCATTTAATCGTTTAGCAGATAAATCCCCTCCTACCGCTAGTAGGCCATTAGGCTCGATTAATGCCTCTTTGGGGTGAGGGAAATCATATGAATTAGTATCCAGTTGAGTTATTGGCATCGTGTGTTACTGCTCCGGTTCAAGGCGAATTTGATGTTGCCGTTGATGAAACTGATAATAGCGACCTTGCTGAGTCAGTAATTCATCATGTTGACCTTGTTCAATAATGGTGCCGCTATCCATGACGTAAATACGATCCATATGATCAAGCCCGTACAGGCGGTGGGTGACAATAATTAATGACTTATGCTGACAGTGCTGACGCAGTAGAGACAGAATTTGCTGTTCAGTGTCCGCATCGAGCCCTTCAGTAGGTTCATCCAGCAACATCAGTGGCGCAGAGTGCAGCAACGCTCTGGCAATGCCCAAGCGGCGCTGTTCACCGCCTGACAACTGGCGACCACCTTCGCCCATCCAGCAATTTAGCCCCTCATCAGTTTCTAGTAGATTGCTTAAACCTACCTGTTTCAGCACAGTTTCCAGTTGATCATCGGCTGCATTGGGTTTTGCTAGTAATAAATTCTGGCGCAAAGTATGACTGAACACATGCACACGTTGTGAAACAACCGATATCATACTGCGCAGAGTTGATTCGTCATAAGCGCTAATGGGATGTTGATTCAGACAGATTGTGCCTGAATCAACATCCCAAGCTCGGGTCAGTAATTGTAACAAGGTAGATTTACCACAACCGGTTTTGCCTAACAGCGCAATATGCTCTCCCGCTTTCAGGCAGAGAGAAACATTTTTCAGAACAGCCATTGGCTGATCAGGATAGGTGAAACTGATATTTTTAATATCAATACTAGCTTGCGCTGAACTTTCCGGCCCTGATGTAGGAAACGCTACTTCCGGTTTTTGTTGCATCAATTGAGAAACACGGGTTGCAGAGGTAATGACTTGCCCCAGATGTTGGAATGCAACCGTGACAGGGCCCAGACTCTCAAACGCTGCAAGAGAACAGAAAACAAACAGTGCGATTAATGCTCCCGGTTGGTTGTTTCCCCCTACGTCGTTAGCTGCCAGCCATAAGATCAATGTGACAGTCATACCGGTGGCAAAAATCATGATTGCCTGTGACAAACCAGTCAGGTTAGCTTGCTGCTGCTGGCGCTGTAACCAACGTGACTCAATATCGGCCATTGACTTGCGAAAACGACCGACAGCACCGAACACCATCAATTCGGCTTGCCCTTGCAACGCTGCGGTGAGTTGAGTGCGGTATTGGCCTCGCAGAATAGTCAGATCGCGGCCGACGGATTTACCGGCGTTATAAAATACCAATGGCAGCAGGATCAACAGGGCTAGCATAATACCGCCAAGAGTATAGGCTAATGTGAGATCCAGAAAACCAAGGCCGAAAGTGAGAACTATAATAACGATAAAAGCTGATAATATGGGTGAAATCACCCGTAAATAGAGGTGATCTAATGTTTCAACATCAGCGACTAACCGGTTTAATAATTCGCCTTGACGAAAACGAGCTATTCCTCCCGGTGAAAGCGGCAAAATTTTCTGAAAAGCAAAAATCCGTAAATGTGCCAGTACCCGGAAAGTGGCGTCATGGCTAACCAACCGTTCAGCATAGCGCCCGGCAGTTCGAAGAATGGCAGAGCCTCGGACACCCGCAGCCGGTAGCATATAGTTGAATGTATAACCGGCAAGACCTGCTAGTGCTGCGCCTGCAAGGAACCAGCCAGAGAGGGTCAATAAACTTATACTGGCGAGTAGTGTAACAACAGCCAGAACCATGCCTAAACTGATAAGAAACCAATGACGGCGATAGAGCGCCAGAAAAGGAAGCAATACCTGCATGATTACAGCTCCTTACTTCGATGGGATAACAGACGGGTGAATACCCCTTGAGATTGGCTTAAAGTCTGGTAATCTCCCTGTTCGATAATTAACCCCTTTTCCATGACCAAAATCTGATCATATTCCAGCGTTTCTTCCAATTGGTGGGTAACTAACAGGGTTGTCTGATGATGAGATGCCTGATTGAGTGTTTCCATAACCCGTTGTTCGCTATGTGCGTCCAGACTGGCGGCAGGCTCATCCAGTAATAATAACTGGCAGGGTTTCAATAGGGCACGGGCAACAGCGATACGTTGGGCCTGACCAACGGATAATCGTGCAGCATTATCACCGATGATAGTATTCAGCCCATCGGGTAAACCATGAATGAATTCGGTGACATATGCTTGTTCCATAACCTGATGGATTTGCTGTTGATTGGCATTAGGTTGGTTCAGGCGAATATTATCAAGCAAAGTCTGCTCAGGCAGATGTGGATTTTGCCCAACCCAACTCAGTTGATTACGCCATCTCTGTAGATCCAACTCGCGCAACTCAACGCCATTAATTTGTATTGAGCCACGATAGGGCAGGAACCTTAACAGTAAATTCAAGAGGGAACTTTTACCTGCTCCGCTTGGGCCAACTAATGCCACCCGTTGATTTTTCTCTATAGTAAAATTCAATGGGCCAGCAAGCCGGTTGCCATCGTGGGCCAAAATTTCCAGATCATTAGCAATGATGGTCAATGAATCTTGGGTATTTAGCGTCTTATCACCGCCGGCAGGCGCATGTTCGCCATCGCTGCTCAATAAAGTCACTAACGCTTCTGCGGCGCCAACCGCCTGTGCTTTAGCGTGATAATAAGTACCCAGATCGCGTAATGGCTGGAAAAATTCCGGGGCAAGGGTTAACACCAGAAAACCGGCAAACAGGGTAACGCCCATCCCATAACTGCCAAAATTAAGCTCCCCCAGATAGGAGAAACCAAAATAGACCGCGACAATAGCAATAGAAATGGCAGCAAAGAATTCCAGTACCGCGGAAGAAAGGAATGCTAACCTCAGCACTTCCATCGTCCTAAGACGGAAATTTTCGGTGGATTCGCTGATTTGTTGTGCTTCTGCCTTGCCGCGATAAAACAGGCGCAACGTTTCCAGCCCACGTAGCCGATCCAGGAAATTACCGCTTAACCGGCTTAGCGCGACAAAATTACGCCGATTAGCGTCTGCGGCGCCTAAACCAACCAGTGCCATAAACAAGGGAATCAGCGGAGCCGTCGCGAATAAAATTAGCCCGGCAGCCCAGTTAACCGGGAATAGGGTGATCAGGATAAGAATAGGGATCATGACGGCAAGAGACATCTGCGGCAGATAGCGGGAATAATAATCCTGCATATTTTCTATCTGCTCAAGAATAATGGTTGCCCAGCTACCGGCTGGTTTACCTTTAACCCACACTGGGCCAAGTTGCTCAAGCTTATCCAATACCATAGCGCGGATTTTCTGACGCACGACTTTACCACAGATGAAACCGATCCGTTCCCGAATAGCACTGATGATTGCCCGTAGCGCAAAGGTGGCTGCTAGCAACCAAAATTCGTTCGAAATGTGCTCACGCGAAAGGTTATCCATGATTAAAGCTTGCAGAATTGAGGCTAGTAACCAAGCTTGAATGATAATCAACAATCCACTGATTAAGCCGAGTAACATGGACAGGCGGAGCCAGCGTTGGGCTGGGGCACTTTGCTGTTTCAGCCAGCGAACCAATTCATACTGTCTTATTTTGTCCATAGAAAAAAATTCTAATCTAGCAGGTGAGGGTATGGTGTACCAAAAGGCTGGACATATCCTATGTGTCAGCATCCTGCTGATATGTTACATGTTAAAAGGCGCTACCGAAATAGCGCCTTGAAAGAAAAAGAATTTATTTATCGGCTAGCCCATCCAGAAAACGTTCTGCGTCAAGGGCTGCCATACAACCTGTACCGGCGGACGTAATTGCCTGGCGGTAGGTATGGTCCATGACGTCACCGGCGGCGAATACACCGGGAATTGAAGTCTGAGTGGCGTTACCCTGCAAACCGGATTGAACTTTGATGTAACCATTATCCAGTTCTAATTGGCCTGCAAAGATAGCAGTATTGGGAGTATGGCCGATAGCAATGAATGTGCCGGTAACAGCCAATTCTTCTGTAGAGCCACTTTTGGTATCGCGTAGGCGAACACCAGTAACGCCCATATCATCACCAAGTACTTCATCCAGAATACGATCGGTGTGCAGGATGATATTGCCATTTTTGACTTTATCCATCAGGCGACCGATTAGGATCTTCTCTGAACGGAAAGTATCACGGCGATGAATTAGGTGGACTTCCGCTGCAATATTTGCCAGATATAAGGCTTCTTCTACGGCGGTATTACCGCCGCCGACAACGGCGACTTTCTGGTTACGATAAAAGAAACCATCACAGGTTGCACAGGCTGAAATACCACGACCTTTGAATGCCTCTTCAGAAGGTAAACCTAAATAACGGGCAGAAGCGCCTGTTGCGATAATCAGTGCGTCACAGGTATATTCTTGTTCATCACCATAAAGGCGCAAAGGCCGGCTTTGCAGATCGACTTTTTGAATATGGTCAGAAATGATTTCGGTTTGGAATTTTTCAGCATGTTGGTGCATGCGTTCCATTAACCCAGGGCCGGTCAGACCTTCCGGATCGCCAGGCCAGTTTTCGACCTCGGTGGTTGTAGTCAACTGACCGCCTCTTTCAACCCCGGTAATAAGAACCGGATTTAAATTTGCTCGGGCAGCGTAAACCGCGGCAGTATAGCCTGCTGGACCGGAGCCAAGAATAATGAGTTTGTGGTGTTTGGCGGTGCTCATAAATACCTCATTCCATTTATCACCTAATCGAATATCGAGCGATTGTAGGAGAAATAGGAGGGTAAAAAAAGCTAAAAGACTCATGTTACTAACGATTTTACCGATAGATATTAACTAATAATGACTTTAACCTGAGAAAAGTGTTCTTTTAGTGCTGTTTGGATATCATTTGCTCGTTTTCAATTAATGGTAGACTATCGAAACGATTAACTGAAAATTTGTTCCACAGGTTGTTCTGATTTTTGCTCATTTACTTTGACAATCGGCTGTGCATTTGCGAAAACATCACTGTAAGAGATAATTATCCACCTCGCTAAATTCGTTTCTATAAAAATCGACATGTGGATAATCCTCTTTTGTGTAGCATTACAAAATGGCCTGTGAGCTGCTTTACGCTGATAGAGCGAGGCTTTAACTTTAAGACATCTTTTCCAACTCAAACTTAGAGAGATAGGGGAAAATGTTATGGGTGTAGGAAAATAAAGAGAGATCAACAAGATGATAGATAATAAAAAACGTCCGGGAAAAGATCTTGATCGCATAGATCGTAATATCCTAAATGAGCTACAAAAAGATGGGCGAATTTCTAACGTAGAACTGTCTAAACGGGTAGGTTTGTCTCCAACCCCGTGCCTGGAGCGTGTTCGTCGTCTGGAACGTCAAGGGTTTATTACTGGATACACGGCATTGCTGAATCCTCACTATTTGGATGCATCTTTGCTGGTATTTGTTGAAATTACTTTAAACCGTGGCGCTCCAGATGTTTTTGAACAATTCAATGCTGCTGTACAAAAATTGGAAGAGATTCAGGAATGTCACTTGGTTTCCGGTGATTTCGACTATCTATTGAAAACCCGCGTACCAGACATGTCAGCTTATCGTAAGTTGCTAGGCGAAACTTTGTTGCGTTTGCCAGGTGTTAATGACACCCGCACATATGTTGTAATGGAAGAAGTTAAGCAGAGCAACCGTCTGGTCATTAAGACGCGCTAAAATCTTACCAAAAATGTACAGGTGCAAAACTGGAAAAACTTAGGTACACTCCTGTTTATGCATACAGTTTCAACGCTGAGCTATCTCGGCGTTGTTCCGTTAAATCAACAGGAAACCTGGAGAGCCTTTCTTGAGCCAGGAATATACAGAAGATAAAAATATTCAGTTAAAGAGACTGAATAGTGGGCGCAGGCTGTTAGAAGCTGTGTTGCTTGTCATTGTTATCTTAGCGGCTTATCTAATGGTCGCGCTTGTCAGTTTTAACCCTTCTGATCCCAGTTGGTCTCAGACTGCATGGCATGAGCCGGTGCATAATTTGGGAGGGAGTGTTGGCGCATGGCTGGCCGATACGCTATTTTCTGCATTTGGTATTCTAGCTTACGCTATTCCCCCCGTGATGATGTTGGGTTGCTGGAGTGCTTTTAGGCAACATGATGACCGAGAGTATGTCGATTTCTTTGCGCTGGCTTTGCGCGTTATTGGCGCATTGGCAATCATCTTAACTTCATGTGGATTAGCGGCGCTGAATGTTGACGATCTCCATTACTTTGCTTCCGGCGGTATTATTGGCAGTCTGTTTAGTAGTGCGATGTTGCCTTGGTTTAATGAATTGGGCGCAACTTTGGTATTGTTGTGTATTTGGGCAATTGGATTTACGTTATTTACTGGCTGGTCATGGTTAACGATTGCTGAAAAAACAGGGGCCGTGATTCTGGGAGCAATAGGATTTATTACCAATCGTAGTCGTCATGAACAGGAATATACGCCATACGAAGAAACGGCTATTGCGCGGGAAAATCTCGCCGATGATAAAACAGAATCTGAATTCACAGCGGTCGATATTGATCATGATGATGTGTTATTTACCGCACCTTCAGCCGCAGAGTTAGCAAAAACTGAACTGGATGAGCCAGAATCAGTGAAAACAGAAATCGAACAAGAACAGCCAACGGATATTCCCACCATTAATATGGCTGATATTGCTGTTGAACCGGAAATTCAGCTCAATACATCTGATGATATAGTTCGGCCTCAGTCATTAATGGAAGAGAGTGAAAAGAATAACGACGAACCTATTCGTTATGTGTTTGAAACTCCTGCTGAGTACCATTTGGAGCCTATATCTGAATTTAATCGTGAAGCGACGCCAACATTTGAACCCGTCGGAAATCGCCAGGATGGCAGTGATACCTTCACTTTCATGCCTGAAACAGAACCAAAGAATGTTGTAGCAACAACAACCTCTGCAACGGTTATAACAGGCAACTCACAGGTTAAACAAGGAATCGGGCCAGAACTACCTCGTCCTAATCCTGTCCGTATTCCAACCCGCCGTGAACTGTATGGCATCAAAGTTCCCTCGCAACGTCTTGCAGAACAACAGCGTGAAGAGGAAGTTAAACAGCAAGTAGATGGATCGGGTGATGATGTTGAGTCTGATAAGCAGCAAGAAGCGTTGCTGCGTCAACAGTTTCTTGCACAACAGCGTGAGCGTTATCGTATTACGGCGGATACAGAAGAACAGGCTTCAATCCAGCCTCATGTAAACCAAAACCCATTTGAGACGGAAAATCGGCCTCAAACAGGAGCAGAGATTGTTAAACAGGCCGTTGAGCAGCCGCAACATAAACGTTATCAGGACCAAAATCACCAAGAAGAAAAAGAGTTCTCTGCTCTGGAGAGTTTATCGATTTTGAATAACTTCTCACCGGTTGAAGATTTAGTTAAAAAAGAGCCAGCAGAACCGCTGTTTATGCCTTCTGTTCAATCAGCGCCGGAAAATCGATCAGAACGGCCCACAGAAATTGCTTTTGCGCCAGCATCTGTACACAATGTTGT
>NZ_JAPFCD010000037.1:0-50606 GCF_026153155.1 Photorhabdus aballayi
AATCGTCAGAAGGGGTTTATTCAGAGCCAGCAGGAACTGACGTTGAACGCTACCGGCAGTGTTGATAACCAGTCCGGAGAAATGAGCGGCGAACACCTGAAGCTGACGGCGGAGAGCTTGAATAATACGCAAGGCAAGGTGATCAGTCAGGAGCGTTTGCAGCTTGGCGCCCATCAATCGATTGACAATCAGCAAGGATTTGTCGAGGCCGGTGATGTGCTGGATATCCGCACCGACGGCAGTTGGAATAACCGCGGCGGTATCGCACAAGGGGGCAAGCAGGTTGTGGTTTCCGTGCATGGCATCGACAACACTGACGGCAAATTACAATCGGGTGGCGACCTGGCGCTCAACAGTACGGGGGATGTCATTAATCAGGCAGGTACCCTGACGGCGCAGCAACACCTCAACTGGCAGGGTGGTACGGACAGCCGACTGAACAATGACGAGGGCAAATTGTTCAGCCGTGGTGCGATGTCGCTGCGAGGCGGGCAGCTGATCAACCGCCAGAAGGGGTTTATTCAAAGCCTGCAAGAACTGATGTTGAATCTAACAGGCAGTTGGGACAATCAGGGCGGAAAATTGGCCAGTAGCGGGAGCAGTACGGTGAATGCTCAGAGCCTCCTCAATGCGCAGGGGGAAATTCAGGTGCTGGACACGCTTGATATGCAATTCACTCGTGCACTAGATAACAGCAACGGTCGTATCTTCAGCAGGTTGAAGCAGTCCCTACATGCGGAAGATATTCTTAACGCCCAAGGATGGATAGGTAGTCAGGGTAGCTGGTTCGCCACGGGTAGCCGGTTTGACAACCGAGAGGGCAGCGTGTTGAGTCAGCAGGAGACAACGGTTGCAGTAAGCGCGCTGAACAATCAAAAAGGTATCTTACAGTCGGTGGGCGCGCTGGTGCTACGTGTGGCACAGGATATTGATAACCGGGCTGGTAAAATCAGCTCCCAAGGACGGTTAGATGTACAGGGGGCCAAAGAGGACGTAGCGGCCGGTAGATTACAGAACGTCGGCGGGAAGCTACAGGCCGGCGATGGTCTTGTTGTGACGGTACAGGGTGTGGATAACCAAAACGGCCTACTCTACAGCCAGAAGCAGATGCGGCTGACCTTAAGCGATATCTTGGATAACCGTCAGGGCAAATTGAAAAGCGGTGGGGATATGCAGCTTGGTGCGCAATCGCTGCTGAACGAGACGGGGTCGATGGACAGTCAGCAGCAGCTTGGGTTGCGCATTCTGGGATTGTTGGACAATACCCGGGGAGTAGTGAGAAGCAACGGCGGCCAGCAGATATCGGCCGAACGGGTCGATAACCGGCAAGGGGTGTTCAGCAGCCGGGGAGCGCTTGAGCTTGCCGCGAGTCGGCTTGATAACCCGGACGGTATGATTATCAGCCAAGGTACCGGTATTTACCGCATCAACGTGCTCAATAATCAGCAGGGCAAAGTTCACAGCAACGACACGCTGATACTTAGTGGCGAACAGGTGAACAATCAGGCAGGACAGCTGATATCAACTAAGGCGATGCGTCTCGGCAGTAAGCAGCTCAATAACGGCGGGCAGGGGAAAATCACCAGCCAAGATGCGCTGGTTGTGCAGGCCGATCGACTGAACAACCGCGAAGGCGGGCTGCTGCTGGGTACGACGTACACCGACGTGACTGCCCGCGAGCTGGACAACACCGCAGGGCGTCTGCAAAGCGCCGGAGCCCTGATGTTGTCGCACCTTGATGTGCTGGACAATCGTCAGGGGTATCTCTTGGCTAACAAAACACTCAACATCAATGCCGGTAATACCAGCGCGCCTTCTGTGCTGACACTATTCAATCAGGGCGGTACCATTCAGAGTGGGGAACAGATTACGGTCAATGCCCGTACCTTGAATAACCAAGGCGGGACATTGCTCAGCCAGCAGGCGCTGACGCTTGCTGTGCAGCAGGACTACACCCACCGGATCGGCGATACGTTGAGCAGTAACGGGGCGGTGACCTTCTCTGTTGCCGGTGTGCTGACTAATCAGACCGACTGGTTGTTGCCGGGTAACCTAGCTGTCAACAGTACCCATTTCACCAACCTGGGTGCCTTGGTCGGGAAAACGCTGCAACTGACCACTGGGACACTGCGCAATCTGGGGCGCTTGGAAGCTGACAGCATCATGCTCACCAGCGACACCTTGGACAATCCGGCGACCGTCATGGGTGATAAGATCACGGTGCGTAGCCGGGTCATCGACAACTATGGGCGAGATGCGGTAATCGCCGCTACGGAGAGTTTGAACCTGCATGCCAGCGAGAGTCTGACCAACCGGGATGGCAGCCTGATCTATAGCAGCGGTACTTTGCACCTTGGCAGTGACGGCCGGATTGAGAATCGGGCGAGCCGCATTGAGTCTGACGGGGATATTTGGGTTGAGGCCAAACAGTTGGATAACCTGCGCGAAGGGCTTGACATCACGCGCGAGGCGGAAAAAAACGATTACAAATGGCATCGTTACAACTACAACTGGCGCTCTTACGGCTCGACGGTTAATCCCGACAAAAACACTATGACGCCTATTACACAGCGTCTGACGTTCCGCGATGACGCTGCGGCGGAAAATAATCGTTACGGTACTCTACTGGCTATCGATGCCACCGGCAAACGAGCGCAGGTGCGAGTGAAGGATAGTAGGGGGAAGATGCGTGAGCTGTGGGTGAACTACCTAGCTCTGACGCCGGGCAGCGATGGCGGCTACGACATGACATTTTACGAGACGCGCGGTTTTCGTCAGCGTGCGGTACCGACACCTTATCACAACACGGTCTGGCGCGAGCACAACCGGGGGCGGATTGAGCAATGGGATCCGGAGAAGCATGTCGACATTGCGGACGTGCCCTTTGTGACTGACTACAACAATTTCCGTGAACGCTCGACAACCGGGACGGTGACAAGGGACAAACTGGTGTTTGCGGGTATCGGTGCCCATATTCTGGCGGGCGGCAACATGATGCTGCGCATTGCCGATCAGCTGCTCAATGACGCCAGCACCCTCAGTGCCAACGGCGATCTGTTGATGAAAGGCAACGGCAAGGTCACCAACCAGGGCTATTCGGTGAACGAACGGTATCAAGAGTACATTATCGATCACTACGACAGGGACACCAGGCACTGGTATCCTACCTTCAACCGTGACGAAACCAGAGCGTTGGCTACCATTGACGGTATTATCACCGGGCATGGTAATGTCACCATCAACGGCGCACATTTGGAAAACACCACGGTCAATCAAGCACAAATCAGTAGCATTGATGCGGCACAGAAGGCGGCAGAGGCCGAACGTGCGGAATGGGAACGCAATCCACTGGCGGTGACGGTTGATGGGGCAGACTGGCAGATGGGAGATACGAAACTGATACCGGGCAGCCAGCCGCTCACACCGGACATTGAGCCGCTCACGCCGGGCAGTCAGCCGCTTACACCGGACATTGAGCCGCTCACGCCGAGCAGTCAGCTGCTTACACCGGACATTGAGCCGCTTACGCCGAGCAGTCAACCGCTTACACCGAGCAACCGGCCGTTCACGCCGGCCGAACTGGCACTGACCAATAAACAACATCTCGGCAGTGTGGCAACATTTGTCCCCAATAACGGCCTGTTCCGTCAGCACCCGGCTGAAGGGAATCCTTATCTGGTGGTGACCGACGAACGCTTTACCAGCAGAAGCCGGTTTATCAGCAGCGATTACTTGTTGCAGCGAGTGGGATATGACCCGATGCAAGTGCATAAACGCTTAGGTGATGGGTTCTATGAACAACGTCTGGTACGTGAGCAGGTGCTCAAACTGACTGGTCGTCCTTCCGTGCGCGGTGAAGATGCGATGGCGCAATACCAGTCGCTGATGAACAACGGTGTCAAGGTGGCAAAAGATTTCCACTTGAAACCAGGGGTGGCGCTGACGCCGACGCAGATTGCGGCGTTACAGCAGGATATCATCTGGCTGGTGAGTGAGACGGTCGAGACTGCCGCCGGCCCGCAGACAGTGTGGGTGCCCAAGGTCTATCTTGCCAACACCACGCTGCGGCTCACGGGTGACGGCGCCCTGATTGGCGGAGGCAATCTGAACCTGTCAGCGAACAGTCTCAACAACGCTGGTAATCTGTTTGCTGATAAGGCGCTTAACATTGACGCCGGTCAGTTCCTACATCAGGGTGGCGATATTCGTGCAGACAGTATTAATGTGCAGGCGGATACTCTTACCCTGAGCACTAATCTACAGGATGCGTTGCGTCAGGCGACGATGAGTGCACGTGAACTCAGCCTCAGCGGCGGGGATATCCGGCTGCAAGGGGCCAAACTTGGCTCCACGCAGAACCTCAGTCTGCACGCGCGCAACAATCTGGATATCACTGCGGCCAGAAGTAGTACCACGGCTGACCTTGAGGTGATTTCGGGAGCGATGGGCAATCGCACCAGTGACGGTATGGAGGACCCCGGAAAGCGTATGGCGCAGGTCAGCGGTGAGTGGCAACAGGCATTGGGTAGTACGCTGAATGCTGATGGCAATCTCAGTCTGGCTGCGGGGCAGGACATTACCCTGCAAGGGAGTCAGGCTAAAGCTGGGGGGACCACCCGATTGCAGGCAGGCGGGGACGTGGAATTACTGGCGGAAACCACTACTAACCGCACGTATCTGGAGGCCAATAGCAGCACCTCATCGGTGAGTAATCATCGCGAGGAAGACCGACTACGCCTCAGTACACTGAGCGGTGATAAAGGGGTGACAATTCGGGTGGGAGAAAGCCTGGTGGCCGAAGGGGCGCAGGTTGACAGTCAATCGGGCAGTATCGGTTTGAGTGCACAAGCGGTTACCATTAAAGACGCCCGTCAGCGCATTACCGACAAGGATAGTGAGCGCAAACGCGAAGGCAGTACGAAAAGTCAGAGGGAAATGGAGACTGTCAGCGATAGCGTTGTGGGCAGCACCTTTAGCGGGCGTGACGGCGTTACAGTCGTGGCCCGTGAGGGGGATATCACAGTCACGGGCAGTACGCTGCACAGTGAGCAGGGCGCGCTTGCGTTGCGGGCGAAAAAGGACATTACGCTTAACAGTGCCACTGAGAGTGACTACCAATTCTCGGAAGAGCGTTCGGAGAAAAAAGGCTTCTTGTCGAAGAGCAGCAGCCATACGGTACAGGAAGACAGCGTCACCCGCGAGAAAGGCACTCTACTCAGTGGAGACAGCATCAGCATCACGGCGGGCAACGACTTGGCGGTGAGTGGGTCAGCGATAGCAGGTGATAAGGATGTGACCTTGCAGGCGGGCAACAACGTCGATATCACTGCGGCTACCGAAACTCAATCCCACTATTTGCTGGAAGAGAAGAAAAAGAGCGGATTGCTTAGCAGCGGGGGTATTGGTTTTACCGTGGGCAGTCAGTCCACTCGTCATCAGGTCAATGAAGACGGCACTACACAAAGCCAGAGCGTCAGTACGGTGGGCAGTAGTCAGGGCAATGTGAGCATCACAGCTGGCAATCGCGCACATATCGGTGGTGCTGATCTGGTGGCGGGCAAGGATCTCAGTATTACCGGCGACAGCGTGCAGATTGACCCGGGGTATGACAAGCGCACCCGGGAGGAGACGTTTGAGTCGAAGCAAAGTGGGTTAACCGTAGCGTTGTCAGGGACGGTGGGCAGTGCTCTCAATACCGCGGTCAGCACGGCACAGCAGGCCAGAAAAGAAAGTGACGGGCGACTCAAGGCCTTGCAAGGCACTAAAGCAGCTCTGTCCGGTGCACAAGGTTATCAGGCTTGGCAGCTCAGTCAGGCGGAGTCTGCGAAAGCCGATGCCATCAACCAAGCGGGCGGTAAGGCTGACAAACCGAATGATACCATCGGCATTCAGCTTTCTTATGGCCGCCAGTCCGCGAAATCGGAAACCCGCAGTGAACAGACTGAATCTCAGGGCAGCAGCCTGAATGCTGGACAGGATATCCGTATTAAGGCGACCGGAGGCAGTTCAGACATCGAAAACAGCGGTAATATCCAAGTGACAGGCAGCAGCTTGAAAGCGGGTCACAATATTGAAATGGACGCGAAGCGTGATATCGTGCTGGAATCTGCCGAAAATACCCAGACCACCAGAGGTAAAAACAGCAGCAAAGGTGGCAGTGTCGGCGTGGGACTGACTGTCGGGCAGGGCGGTTACGGCATTAAATTCTCGGCCAGCGTCAATGCAGGCAAAGGCCATGAAAAAGGTGACGGGGTGACCCACACTGAAACACTGGTCGATGCGGGTAATCAGGTCATCCTAAAATCGGGGCAGGATACGACGCTGAAAGGGGCACAGATCAGCGGGGATAAAGTAACTGCCGATGTGGGCCGTAACTTGCACCTGCAAAGCGAACAGGACAAAGACAATTACGACAGCAAGCAGGAGAATGTCAGCGCAGGAGCCAGCTTCACCTATGGTTCGATGAGTGGTTCGGCAAGTGTGAATACTAGCCGTGACAAAATGCACAGTAGGTTTGACTCAGTGAAGGAGCAGACGGGTATCTTTGCAGGTCAGGGCGGTTTTGATGTCAAGGTTGGTGAGCATACCCAGCTGGATGGTGCTGTGATTGCCAGTACGGCAGATAAAGATAAAAACCGTCTGGAGACGGGGACGTTGGGCTTTAGCAATATCGAAAATAAAGCGGAGTATAAGATTGAACACCAGAGTGTGGGGGTTAGCACAGGTGGCGCGATTGGCAGCCAGCTGACGTCCAACATGGCGTCAAATATGTTGTCTGGCATCAATAAGAGTGACAGTCAATCATCCACGACTTATGCAGCAGTAGAAGATGGCACGATTATCGTGCGTGATAAGGATAGGCAGAAACAGGATGTAGCAGAGCTGAGTCGTGATACGAAAAATGCCGCCAACGGTCTGACACCTATTTTCGACAAGGAGAAAGAGCAGCGACGGTTGGCGCAGGCGCAGGCTATCGCCGAAATCGGTGCTCAGGTGATGGATCTTTACAGTACCCATGAGGCGATTAAGGCGACGAAAACCGCGACGGAAAAGCTGAAAGATCCACAAACGCAGTTGAAACTGAAACAGGATGCTGAAGAGCAACTGAAGAAGGAAGGTAAGGCAATTGATGCTAAAAGCCTTGCTGAGCGGGCGTATAAGATAGCTTATGACGGTGCAATCAAAGATCAGGGTGCCGATATTGGCAGCTCGAAACGTCAGGCTGTCACAGCCGTGGTTGGCGCACTTCAGGGACTGGCTGGGGGGGATATTAAGGCGGCGATTGCCTCTGGGGCGGCACCGTATCTGGCGAATGCGGTAAAAGACCTGACCTATAATGGTAAAAAACATTATGATGAGCTGACGGCGGAAGAAAAAGCCACCAATCTGGCGGCCCACGCGATTTTAGGCGGGGTGATTGCCGAAATGAAGGGCGGCTCTGCCGCTGCGGGGGCGGTAGGCGCGGCAGGAGGTGAATTAGCGGCGTCTGCCATTGCCAGTGTGCTCTACCCGGATAAGGAGCAGGGTGAGCTGTCGCTGGATGAGAAGGAGAAAATCAGTAACCTAGCGACACTGGCGGGAGGATTGGCGGCGGGACTGGCGACGGATTCGACAGCAGGTGGTGTGGCCGGGGCGCAGACGGCTAAGAATGCGGTTGAGAATAACTATCTGAGTGTCAATGAGCTGGACAATTTTGCGCACCAAGCCCGAACCTGTGAAGGGGAAAGTTGTAAGCAGGTGATCAAGGATATGGTTGATACCAATATCCGTAATCAACAGGAAATGATGGACTTCTGTAACAGTAACTCGAACCAATGTGCGCAGAAGTATGGTTATCTGGTTGATCAGTGGCCTGTGTTTGAGCGTACCCTCAAAAATATGGACCGGGATGGAACATTGCCGGTTGAGTTCAGAAATTACCTGTCGGCGGTGAATACATTAGGTCAGGCTGCCACAGGCAAAGTGGGTGAACTCGGCTGGACAAAACGCTTTGAAGCGATGGGTATGAGTAAGGAGACTGCCGCTGCGATGGCGATGACGCTGCCTGTGATTGTTGAAGGTAGTAAAGGACCGAAATCATCGCCAACGACAAAAGGAAGCACAGGTGCAGTTGTTAATACAGAGAAAACGGCACTGGAAAAGATTGGGCAAAACGGTAAAGGCACAACGAATCTGGGTGATAAATCGGCTAATACTGTTTACCATCAACAGCTTATTAAAAATGCTGAGAAGATATCAACGGCAAAACCAGGGCAACAAGTTGCCGCACCAAGGGATCTGAATGAACAAACTTTCTGGAAACAAGTTGAATCAAATCCGTTACAGGGAAGTAAATTGTTAGGTATGAATAAAGATCCCCGTTTTCCGACAGCAGCTGGTTTTCAGAAAATGGAGGCGAAACATAGGCTTCCTAATGGACAAACAATAACTATACATTACCAGTACAATTCAAATACTGGTAAAGCCTATGATATGAAAATTACTACTCCTCAGAGAATCCAACAGGATTCTAAAAAGGTAATAGATTCAATAAAGGATAATGTTAAATGAAAATAAAAGAATCAGATGGCTCTATTGTTGATGTTTTTGCCATATATTGGTTTGGTGATGAAACATATTTTTATGGGTTACCACCAAATTATGGAGGTTTACAGGCATATAAATCTAATGAAGTCTCAGTTATTGATACAACGATAGATTTTAGAACTGTTTTTTTCTCGAATGATGATGCTAAGAGTGTACATCATTGGGCATTAATAGAAGAACAATTATTAGATGATCTTCTTGAGCTAGATGAAACTACTTATCAACGCTTTTTGGAAATCCTAAAGGCGGAAGGCAATATAGAACAGGATTTTTGTTAATTAGAAGTCCCGGTCACTTCAATGTGGCTGGGATCTTTCTTCTTTTAATCGTCAGTCCTTCTCAATAAGCCGGATAATCAACAGCCCGTGCTCAATGCTGACCTGCACTGGTTGCCCGGTGGGAAATCCTGCTTCTTGCAACCAGTTACCCTTTAAATGCATTCCGTCTACTGTGGGTAATTTAGGGGATTCAGCGTAATACTCCGGTCATCTCACCTTCCCCTCCGGCTCCTGCACGCTATAGCTTCCTTATCTTCACTTGGAGATTGACACCATGAGCCGTAGCCGATATACCCCGGAGCAAAAACAACACCATGTGACCCAATGGCGGCACAGTGGCCTGACCCGAAAACAGTATTGTGAACAGCATCAGCTGAATTTCTCCTCTTTCCGTGACTGGATTACCGACAGTCATAAAATACGCCAACATCTCAGCCAGACACTGCCCGCATCTTGCCGATTTCTCTCCAGCCTGACGACGAGCAGACCGTCTACCCTGCATACCCCAGATGGTTATGCCATTGCTTGTCCATTGACGCTGTTGCCTGAAGTTATGCGGGTACTGGCCCGATGCTGAAACCGCAACAGCTCTTTCTGGTGCGAGAGCCCGTCGACATGCGCCGGGGCATTGATGCCCTGACCCAACACCTCGAGGGATTGAATTTGTGTTTAGTCCCAACATTAACAATTTAGTTTTGTTGACTGCGTGTCAATTGAGCTTGCTCGCTTTCGTCAGTGAGCTTAGCAGAAACATACTTAAGCAGTGAAGGATCAACGTTTTCAAAAGTATTGACGTTAACGACGGCATAATCGCGACCGTTAATCTGACTGATGGCAACAGGCTATTCTTAACCGTGACAACTACCGGAAATTAGCATGTGTACCTCCTCAGTCTGCGTGTCTTAACAATGGTAGGGAAATGTGATTTGGTATTACTAGGTTGTGAGTTTTTAAAAATATATCATTGCTCATATAGTAACATTAGTTATTATATTTATAATAATAATGACTTTATTTTCAGTATTATATGTTGTGTTTTGTGTTTTGTGTTTTGTGTTTTGTGTTTTGTGTTTTGTTTTTGAATTTAAATTTTATGTTTTTTTGTTTACTAAAAAATGTTATTGATGTTACTATATTTTTAGTTGATATTTACATGAGTTTATTTTTATAAATGTTAATTATTAAAGAGATTGTATAAATTAATAGCTATGCCAATGTGTAATTTGCCAATGTGAAATTAAAATTATTTTGATTTTATTAATTTATTCATTAAGTAAGTGATTGTGTGCATTTGGTGTAAATTTAACTGGTGCATGTTTTTTATTTTATACGGAATTTATTTTGGGGTAATGTTTATTATATTGATTGGTTAATAGTCCATGAACAATAAATCTTCGTCTTTATTATTTATCGTTTTAATGGCTTTTCTTTCTATGGGAGGGTTGGTTTCATCGGATATATTCCTACCCGCCTTGGGTAAAATGGGGAACTATTATCACGTTAGCGAATCTAGTATACAAAGTGCAATAGCTATATTTCTATTTGGTATAGCCTTTTCTCAACTTATTTATGGGCCATTGAGTGATTGTTTAGGAAGAAAAAAGATTCTTATTTCTGGAATGATTATATGGCTAATTTCAACAATCGGTATTTTTTACAGTACGCATATTAGTGAATTGCTATTATTGCGATTATTCCAGGGAATGGGCGCTTGTGCTGGTATTACATTAAGTCGTGCCATTATTAATGATTTGATGGGGAAAGAAGAGGCAGCCAATTTGTATCTGATTATTTTCCCTTTTGTGGGAATGTCGCCCGCTGTCGCACCAATGATCGGAGGTGTGTTAAGTGAACATTATGGTTGGAAAGCCTGTTTTTTATTTCTTACTTTATTTATAACAGTCACGCTTATATTATGCTTGCTAGCTCTGAAAGAATCACTGCCAATAAAAAAGCGTCAAAAATTGAGTGTTAAAAATATATTGGTCAGTACTTACCAAGTGATCATAAATAAAGAGTTTCTTTACTATGCAGCAATACCTTGTTTCGCTTATACGGCATATTTTTCTTATTTGATTGAATCTCCATTTATTCTTACAGCTATGGGATTACCAGAAAAATATGTTGGTTACACCTATATAATGCTCTCTTTGAGTTACGTGTTGGGTAATCTTACTGCTAAGAAATTAAGTCGCCAGCAGGGCATGAGAAAGACGATTTCTCATGGCTATCTCATCTTTGCTGTTGGAGGTATCGCTTTCACGATACAAATGTTTTTTAGTTCCTACCCATTGATAACTTCTGTGCTAACAATATCAGTATTGACTTTCGGTAATGGTTTTTTGCTGCCGCTTGGTACTGCATCGGCAATTGCCACTCATTCTCAAGCGGCCGGGACAGCTTCCGGCATAATGGGAACATTGCAATTAGGTAGTGCAGGACTGGCATCATTGCTTATTGGTTATATATCTCACCATGAACCGATTAAAGTGGCATCTATCATCACCGTTGTTTCCTTGGTCGGTAGCATTATTTATATAACTGGTAATAGAGGTAATAAAGAAATAAGTAAGAAACAAACAATATAAACTAAAATAGGAATGAAAAATGGTTAATAATATAATTGAACATCTTTCAAACTTACATTTGATATGTTGGAACAACGGTTTTTGAGATAATCAGAAACAGTGTTCTTTCTAAGATATAGATTCTATTACTATTTTTGCTATACTTTTGAGATGTTTTTATTCACCAGTTGAGATAACTAAACATCATGGTTCAATTTAATCACTTTGAACTCTCGCTTCTGAACCCCAGCTTTGACTCCCCTTTGGTCGATGCGCTGACGGAACTGGAGTTACTCCGACACCTGCGGCTGGAAACTGATGTTCACCCTATCCTATTTGCGCAGTTGAAGGCCGTTTTCCACATGCTGGAGAGTCTTGGCTCCGCAAGGATTGAGGGAAACCACACCACGCTTGCCGACTATGTTGAAAGCAAGGTTGAAGGAACGCAGAGTTCGACGGACCAACTCAAAGAAATCAACAATATTGAAGCCGCGATGGAGTACATCGACGAATACCTAAGCAACGGCGATGACATAACAGAATATTTTATCCGCGAGTTGCATAGTCTGGCGGTAGCCGGGCTGCAACAGGAAGGCGACAGAACGCCCGGCGCATATCGGCAACATAACGTCAGCATCGCTCTGTCTGACCATTTACCGCCGGACCACATCCGCGTTCCTGATTATATGGCGGAACTGACCGCCTTTATTAATCGTGCCGATAAGCCAAAGTACGATCTGATGAAGATTGCACTGGTGCACCACCGCTTTGGCTGGATACATCCATTTGGCAACGGTAATGGCAGAACGGTCAGATTGCTGACCTATGCATTGCTTATCAAGTATGGTTTTAATGTTCAGGCTGGTGGGCGGGTTCTCAATCCGACAGCGGTATTCTGCAACGATCGTGAACGCTATTACGCCATGCTTTCGTTAGCCGATAAGGGAACAGAGCAGGGGCTGGAAGAATGGTGCTTATATGTGCTTTCGGGGATCTCCTCTGAGCTGAAGAAAGTCGATCAACTGACAAACCACGCTTTCCTGAGCGAAAAGATCCTGTATCCGGCCATCGATTTCTCATCGGAGAGAGGGCTGATAAACCTGCTGGAATCGAAGGTTCTGAAACGCGTTGTTGAGCTGGGGACGATAAAAGCGGGCGATCTACGCGCCGTTTTGCCTGATCTTAAACCGACGCAGGTGACTTATCAGCTTGGTAAGCTGATTGAACGGGGACTGCTTCAGCCAGTAGAAGAGGGGGCTCGTACCTATACGGCGAAGTTTTCTAACTCATATCTGATTCGTGGGGTGATTAAGGTTCTGCGGGAAGAAGGGTTTATTCCTAACCTATAATCTTAATGAGCAAATTGTTACTTACAATGTAGATAGCTTTTTTGACACATGTTTATTTCTTCTGTAAAAGCCCCCCTTCATAGAAGGGGGCATTGATAACGTCCCAGAGGGTGGTGTTCAGATGGGTATGAAATTAAGGTGGTTATTTTCTAAACCACCTTAATTTCATAGCGGTTGGTTAATATACTATAAATTTTCTTGTAACCAAGCTTCTAACGCATCTACTTGTACAAAATTAATATTAGTTTCATATGGCGGATATCTTAACCACCAGTAAATTTGTCTACTAATATATAAATGGATAAATTTAACTTCGTGATTATCTGCTGGCTCACTCCAGTTTAGTAGAGTACGAAGATTATTATAATTTTCTGCTAGGAAATTAATCCTTTTTTCTATTTTCCCAATCTGTCCCCTTTTATCACCTCTACCAAATATTTTCTCTCGTAAACGACGCATATCCTTAATGCAATAGTAGGGCTGATTATACTTACACTCTATATTCAACCAGGTATTGCTATCAGGAAAATAGGCTAAGGTATCAAAATCACCTACATCAGGAAATTTTTTCTTTGGAAAGCGTTTCTTAAAGTCGATGCCAAGTTCAATTTGGGTTGTGAACCTTTTTACAATATCAAAAGTGGTTATTTCTAATTGCTTTTCAATACTCTCTTTTATTTTACCAACTTCATGTGAAATGTGGCTCCATTCGAACTCGGCAGGAAGATATCCATTTGCAATATGGGAAATCCATATTGTGCCTGCCCGATATGCTGCCGCAGCTCCCCAGATTATATTATTATTACTAATTTCTATTAGTGGGCGAATATTATATCGGTGATCTCGTTTATTATGATCGGATATGGGTACATCAAAATATTCAGAATCAGCACCCAGCAATTTTCTTATCTTATTCGGATTAAGAATAAGAAAATCTATTATTTTCTCTACTTCTTCATTAATCAGGTTTGTATTATTGTTAAGTAATGTAGTTATCATATCAGCCCTTGTCGCCTGATATGAAAGATTTAATTCAATTTGGTTAAATCGAGCCCATTGAAAAAGAATAGAGAAAACAGCAAGTAAACTCGAGTATTTGAAACCGAGATCTTGTTGAAATATACGATCAAGAACATCTAAATTTTTATTTATAATGTCGGATTCTACTGAGTCATTATCATTTAAATTATAACCTAACTTATAGCCTGCTTGTTCTTCACTAAACTTATCTTCTTTAATCTTACGATCTTCGGAAAAAAATACTTGTGGGATGTAAAAATTATCTATATTCAAACCACCTACATCAATATCGTTATGCAAGATGTCACTTGCATTATAAAGTACTATTAACCAATCAATATCAGCAAGTAATTGTAAGATATCATCGGTAGCAGGTATGGTTTTACTTTTTTTGTTAAGACTCAAAGCGCATTCAAGCAAATATCTATAATTTGCTGACATACGGTTGAACTCAGTACTCTGTTTTGCTAATTTTTCTGTTCTATTATAATTAACCTCATGTTGAAGGCTTAACATAATATTTTGCTTTTTTCTATGATCTTCGGCTACATAAGCATCATAGTTTTCAATTACAAATTGTAGCAAGTGCTCCCTGTTCATTGAGCGTATTGTTGCGTGAATTTTTTCTCTGAAAAAATCGGCTAAAGGGTTAATAATATCCTTGGCCTTTTGTAACTCATAATTACCTTCCTGAACTCCAGACTCTTTAATTAAGTTAGCCAATGTTTTTCTGGCTAGTTTAAAGTGTTTGGCTTCAGGAATGTTTGGTTTTATTTCTAAAGTATCAAAGGTGCGCTTTTCTCTGGATATTGCCATCCTTGCGGGTCTGTTCCCTGTATTGATTATCTGTTGCCTAATATCTTCGGAGAACTCGATATGAAGTATTTGGGAGAGCGATTGTAAGAACGCAATGCAAACATCAGCCTGGAAACTGGCATTTTGAGGTCTGTTAAGACGATATTGCATGAGAGGTAAATTAATGTGAATTTTTATATTTGCAGAAGAATTATCTTTGTTAATTAATGACACGTGAGTGAACAATTCAGGATCAAAATTTTCTGTAATGTCGGAATTACTATCGACCAGATATTTTTTTTCAATAGTGCAGTGAACGGTAATTCTTTTTATATTTTGGAATGATATATTCTCTAAAATATCTTTTCGTTGCGATAGCGCATCACAAGTGCATTCTAAAAATAATGTCAGAAGCTGACCGTTAAGATGATCTTCATTTAGTAGTGGTTTGCGATCGGCACAAAAATGCATTGTGCAGTTATTTATTTTTGTGCACCAGCATACATAGAAATGACTTTTTGATATTAATGAAATATTTCCTTGGTAAGTATTACTGATATTCCATTTTACATTGACATCAGGAAAATTTGAAGGGACCTGTGACCAGTATTTTTCCAGTTCTTCATATCTCCAGTTAGATCCCCAATGAGGATCAAGAGTAATCATGTTGAAATTAATAGCACCATCTTCTAATACAGAATGAGTTCCTTTAAATGATGCAAATTTATCTATTACAGAAATAAAAAACGGATTTATTTTGGATTTATATTGCTCTAGATATGAAAAAATGATGACAATTCACTCAGGTTATCTATCGAGTCAAATAATGCAATAAATTCTACCAAGAAAAGAATATGATAACTATATTTTAGTTGCGGTGGCTTAAAAGGAAGCATAGCAGTAGTAAGATTAGAGCTTATGAAAATAAACTCAATATCATCAATTGCAAGTTGCTTTCCTGAGCCATTTCGAATACCTAATAGTTGTGATGATGAAATCGGTGATAAAGCCCATTTTCCTTGGCTAAAAAGTTCGAAAACATCTTCTTCTATCTTTTTTAGTTTGTTTATTGGATTAATATCAAAAGGTACAAATAAATAATACTTATCATTTCCCTGTAGTATCCCAGCGAATTTATAAGGTAGGATCTTTTTTTGATTCAGAAGCAGAAATGGTCCCTCAATAATGTTTTCAAAACGCTGGGATATGAAATTTGAAATTGCATCTGAACAATCGATATCCATTTTCTGGGAAGCATAGTGCTCAATAATTACATTTGCCATATTCCTGAATGACAATGGATAAACACGATCACCAATATTGATACCAATAGCAGGGAGCGCTATGCCTTCCATTATTATATTTGATAATTCAGTGGTGGAGTTAATGCTTTTAAATTCCCCTGGTTTTTTAATAAATATATTTTCTGTCTGATTTATTATTTCCTCAAACGCATGACTGGCATCCGTTAAAGCCTGATGGCAGGTTTTCCAGAACGTTTCTGGAGGGATTTCGACATGACCGGGTGAGAACTCTTGTTCTGAGAGTGTATCAACTGGATTTATGCCTGATAAAAACTGGTTCTGTAAAATAAGAACATTTTCCATTTGCTTAAGAATAATTGGATATTCTGCGTATCTAATTTCAAAAGCTTTAATATAATCATATAAGCGTTCGACTGAGCTACCATAAAAAATGGGGCTGCCCTAGATAAGTCATTTGATCTAGGATACCCCAATGAGAAAAAGTCGGATTAGCCAATACAAGCAAAAACGTCTTCAGGAGCTCTTTGTGGCAGGGGCTACAGCTCGCACTGCGGCAGAGTTAGTGGGTGTCAACAAAACGACTTCAGCTTACTATTTTCACCGCCTCAGAGTCCTTATCGCTGATTATGTCGATGAACACTCCATGTTTGAAGGTGAAGTCGAGATAGACGAAAGCTATTTCGGAGGTAAACGTAAGGGAAAACGCGGGCGGGGTTCAGCCGGAAAAGTCCCTATTTTCGGGCTTCTAAAGCGGGGTGGTAAGGTTTAAACCCGCCTAATACCTAACGCTAAATCCGATACTTTGATGCCGATAATCACAGCGAAAATTAAGCCTGATAGCCTGGTCTACACAGACAATTTTGCCAGCTATGATGTGCTGGACGTGTCCGATTTTAAACACTACCGAATCAACCATAGTACGGAGTTTGTAGACGCTAAAAATGGTCAAAACCCTATCAATGGGATAGAGAATTTTTGGAACCAAGCCAAACGTCATATGCGTAAATTTAATGGCATACCAAAGGAGCATTTTGAGTTGTTTCTCAAGGAATGTGAGTGGAGATTTAATACACCGGGTGTAAAAGAGCAATTATGCATTCTAAAACAAAAAGGGAATAAAAATAGTTCGTTCAGGCTGGTGTCGGCTTTGTCTGGAAATATCACTGTTCATCGCCAGACAAAATTGAATTGAGGGATTTTTATCAATAAAGTGCCATCCATCATCAGTAGTTATGCAGGCTGATATATTTTCATGTCCCATCTCTATTAAGCTGGCGCAGGCAAAAGCGATACCTTCTTCCTGACTGTCTGCCCGGATAATAATTTGTTCTTTTTTATCTGATAGAAAGTCGTTCAGTGTGTTTTTTTCCTCTTCCCTGCCAGCCAGTAAGGTGTCTTTTGTTAACGGAAATTGTGACTGATTGCACCATCGTTCCCAGAAATGGGAAATGGATTCAATGCCTGCGCCAGTATGGCCTGTTATTTCACTGAACCAGAGAGCTACAGCCGGAGTGTTTTCCAGCCACGCCTCCAGATCGTCAGCATCAAGAGCATAAACGCCGGACCAGATGTTTTCAGCCTGTGCTTCTTTGAGCCAGCTATCTTTTTTGGACCACCGGCGTGGTGATACGAAGACAAAGCGACTTTGAGCTGCTTCCTGTGGTGAAATTTGTTGATTTCTTTTCCGAAAATCTGAGCGGGCTTTAGTAATGATGTCGGAGGAACAGCCCATTTCCCAGAAAGAGGCACCATCAGGAACCCAAATGTTGCCTTTGTCAGCCTGGACAATACCATCCCAGCCGCTGCTTGAAACAGAATCACCGCCGGGCATGCTCAATGCTGTTATTGTTGTGGTCGCGCTAATTAATCTCCGGATCAAAATGGGCAACATTCCCTGAGCGTCTCTTGTGTCCGCCCACTGTTCAATTTGGGTCGCGGTGATCCTCATGTTGAGATCCTTAAAGTGTGTTTTCTGGATTATATTCCCGATTACTCATTGAATAAAATGGAAAAAATGAAACTTTAGTCTTTTGTTTGATGAGAAAGACGAATGATTAATTTTGCAGGTAAGAGAGAGTTATTTTTGCGATAAGCCTTCCATAACCTCACTTGCTGTTAACTGCTAATCGCGGTGCAAATTCAGGTGCCGGGATTGGTCTCCTGAAGATATTCCTTACTGGCGGCATATGACGCGCTTTGCGTCTTTTTTATGTCGTTTATCCGGCTACATCCCAATGGTGGGCCGGGCGGAGGCGTCACAAGACGCGCCGGTGTCCAGTAAGGCCGGTAAGACCAACTCCGTCCGGTTCCACCACCCGCAAGATTGGTCTCTTCGGTGGTGGTTCAATTAATCACTTACTGGAGGCTGCCACTATGGCTACGATCCCCACTCAAACACACCCGTTACTTGCTATTCCCTTCAATGCCGCCACGGACTTCACCGTCCTTGCCGATCACTGCGAAAACTTCGCCGAAACCCTGATTGAAAGTAAAGATATAGCGTTAAAAATGGCGCTCTGCGGCAGGATCAATGCCTGTCTGACGCTGCTCCAGCGAGCGCAGGATCTTCGCCGTGTGATGCTCCGTCCAGCGGATATTTCCCGCCAGCCACTTACGGGTGACCTCTTCAAAGGTATTACCGCTTTTCTTCGCCTGCTTCTCCTGCTGCTTTTTCGCCCCCGGATCGTCGCCCGCGCTGAGTACGGCGCCAGCTTCTTCTCCTTGCCGCCAAAGCGGTACTTGAGTTGCCAGAGTTTAGAACCGTTGGGTTTAATCAGTAGGTACAGACCCTGCGCATCGCTGAGTTTGTAGGGTTTATCGAGCGGCTTGGCGTTACGGATGGCGGTATCGGTGAGTGGCATGGTGGGGGCTCCAGAGTTTATCGAACCAACAGGCTCCCAATTAAGCCCCCCAAAACTCTGAATGTCAAAAATCCTGGAAGTATCTATTGATGCTCCAGGCTCTTTGCAACTTACTGATTTTTTAACGTTTCAGGACGTATAGGCGCGCCATGAAACTAAATTTTGGTGCCCGGAGGCGGAATCGAACCACCGACACGAGGATTTTCAATCCTCTGCTCTACCGACTGAGCTATCCGGGCAACGGGGCGCATTAAACCGTATTCAGCCTAAGTCGTCAATGCCTTTCTGATAAAAAATGATAAAAGCGGATTGTTTGCTTTCTTTTTGCCCGGAATTTGTGTGGTTGTTCATCTTAGGCTGATTTTTGTTAACTTAACGCGCCATTCTTGCGGCATAAAGCAATAGCTAAAACATCTTCTGCCAGTAGTTTTGCCGTCGCGATATCATCAATATTCCGTTTGATCAGTAGTTTACTTAAGCAACCTTCCAGAATCAGCTCCATCTGTTTGGCAACGAGTTCGCAATCTTCAATATCCAGTTGATGTAATAGCTCGGTGGTGTAGCGGGAGGAACTCTGTTTTTGTAATTCAGCTAATTGATGAATAGGGTGGTCAGATTCAGGGAATTCGCTACAGGCCGCGATAAACAGGCAACCAGGGTAGCGTTTCTCTTTTACTTTTTCATCTAGGGCTGCATAACGAGCCAGTAGTTTCTGTTCTGGCGTCAGATTTTCATCCAGTAATATCTGTCGTTGCCAGATTTCAATCTGTTGGCCGTGATAACGTAGGCAGTCATAAAGCAACGCTTCCCGATCAGGCCAGAACTGCTTGAGATATTCGATATCCATGTTGAGTGAGCCAAAAAGTATCTCAGTTGTGATGGATAAGCCATGTTGCTCTAGTAAGTTTAAGGCATGACTAAGGATTTGTTCTCGTTGCACGGTGTTCTCCTTCAGATCATTTTGGCAGATGCTGCAAATGCTCGTTAAAGCGGGCGGCATTCATAAAACCATTCACCCGTGAATCGGGGATCTCTTTTCCTTGAGCATCAAAAAACAGAATAGTCGGTAATCCCCGAACATTAAGTTTTTCTAAAAGCTGTTTCTGTTGCGGGCTGTTATTCGTGACATTGGCCTGTAACAGTAAGGTATCCCGCAGTTGTAACTGAACTTGTGGATCGCTGAAAGTATATTTTTCAAACTCTTTACATGCGGTACACCAGTCAGCATAGAAATCAAGCATAACGGTTTTATGGCTGTTTTGTGTCATTATATCTTCTAACTCCTGCCAGTTACTTATCTGGCGGAAGTTGAGGCTGTGTTGCGACTGTTGTGTAACTGTTGTACCCCAAAACCAATCTTGCAACGGACGGGTAGCTATCAGCATCAGAATTAACAATATCAGTTGTATGACTCGTACCCAACCGTTTTGACTTCTAATTGTCAGAGCAAATCCCCATCCCAAGAAACTGACTGCCAGCAGGCTCCATAACCGTATTCCCCAGGTATCACCGATAACTCTTTCCAGCAGGAAAACGGGTAGCGCGAGGATAATGAAGCCAAAAGCTTCTTTAACATACTGCATCCAAGGTCCACTGCGTGGCAGGAGTTTATGACCAAATAGCGTGACGGCAATGAGCGGTAATCCCATTCCCAAAGCGTAAAGATAAAGGGTTAGTCCACCTGCTACGGTATTACCACTTTGAGCGATGTAGAGCAGAATCGCACTTAACGGCGCGGTAGTACAAGGAGAGCAAATTAATCCCGCTAACGCACCCATAGCGAATACGCCGAAGAGTGAACCGTTTTTTTGCTGGTTACTCCAGTTGACTAAGCGCGTCTGAACAGCGGAAGGCAGTTGCAGAGAATAGAGGCCGAACATCGACAGGGCCAGCAGGATAAACAATACTGATAAGCCAATCAGTACATACGGATGTTGCAGTGCGGCCTGAAATTGTAGGCCCGCAGCCGCTACAATCAACCCAAGTAGCGTGTAGGTGAGCGCCATGCCTTGAACATAGCTTAACGCCAACCAAAATATCTGTTTTAGGCTCTTGGGGCGCTGGCTGCCAAGAATAATGCCGGAAATTAATGGGTACATCGGTAGTACACAAGGTGTAAAGGCGATACCGATGCCAATCAAGATTGCCCAGAGTGGTGAGAAAGGTAAATGCTGTTGATCATTTGATGCGCTTTCTGGTGTTTTCTGGGCAGGTTCATTAGGGGTTGCGTCAGTTGTTTTTGATGGAATAACTGCACT
Source organism: Photorhabdus aballayi (assembly GCF_026153155.1). Lineage (NCBI taxonomy): Bacteria > Pseudomonadati > Pseudomonadota > Gammaproteobacteria > Enterobacterales > Morganellaceae > Photorhabdus > Photorhabdus aballayi. Next base: position 20,980 of record NZ_JAPFCD010000037.1, read on the forward strand.
CAATGGAACAAGGCGGGTTTCAGGTGGATAGCAATATCCTGCGGCGGCACAGCCTTGATAAGTGACAACGATATTAGAATTGTTGTTCGCCTCTGTAACAGGAACATTGACGATGAGTTGTTGGAAATACACTTCAGTTTCACCAAAGAACTCATCTCGATGAGCTGTACCTTGTGGCAACGTGATTTTACCCAGTGTGGCCTGTTGCGGCTCAATATGAAGTTGTTTGCGATAAAGGTAATAACCCGGTTTGATTTGCCAGTCTAAGGTCAATTTGTCGCCTTTTTGCTGAAAATCAAACATGAATGCCTGATCTACTGGCAAATATAGATTTTGCCCCGGTTGTTCAAACAGCGCATTCGCTGCCATTGAGGTAAAGAGGATGCTGCAAAGCAGCAAAAATAGCATCAGAGTACGTTTAATCATAAAGATAATGATCGCTAATTGAGTGAACAGATTCAGCACTATAACCGAAGGTTGCCAGGCCAGAAAGTGTTCTGGTTAAGATTGAAACAGTTATCGAAGGTTTTTAGAGAAAATATATCATTTGGGGGGAGGGTATGCAGGGGCGATATACGCCCCTGTATTAAGCGGTTATTGGTAGGCAGAATTAAAGGATCATACTGCCGAATAGGAAGCCGAAGGCAACAGCCAGAGCAACTCCAATGGTGCCAGGGATAAAGAATGGATGGTTAAATACGAAACGGCCGATACGGGTAGTGCCGGTGTCATCCATCTGAACTGCGGCAACCAAGGTTGGATAAGTAGGTAGAATAAACAACCCAGAAACCGCGGAGAAAGAAGCGATGGCGGTCAATGGTGTGACATTCAGAGCCAAAGCCATCGGCATCAATGCTTTTGCGGTTGCCGCCTGAGAATAGAGTAGGGCGGAACAGAAGAAGAAAATGATCGCTAGCAACCAGGGTTGAGAGTGGATTAAGTCTCCAGCGGTGCCTTTAATCCAATCCATGTTTGCCTGTACAAAAGTATCACCTAGCCATGCAACACCCAGAATACAGATACATGCGCTCATACCTGCTTTAAAGGTGCTGGAATTCAGGATGGCGTCAGTATCAACTGAACAGAACATGGTGGTGATAGTTGCAACACTCAACATAATGATCAGAATAGCGTGAGTGGTGTTCATCAGGGGTTCTGCAATCAGGCCGATACTTGGGCTGTTGACGATAGCGTAAATAACAACACTGATAACACCCGATAGGAATAACAGAACAGAAGCTTTAGCCCTGGGTTTAATCTCAATCTGTTTGCTGCCACGCAAAGTTACTAAGTTTTCTTCCAGACGTTTCAGATAAACGGGGTCATCAGACAGTTTGGAATTAAACATCCAGGCGATGATGAAAGACATCAGAACGATCGCGGCGAACGTAGAAGGTAATAGCACCATCAGCAGATGGATATAGCTGACGCCGTGGCCTTCCATCAGAGAAGACATATAAACGACCGCTGCGGAAATAGGTGAAGCAGTGATGCCAATTTGAGCTGCTACAACTGCCGTGGAAAGCGGACGGCATGGTTTAATGCCTTGTTCTTTCGCAACTTCAGTAATTACAGGCAGTGCTGATAGAGAGATATTACCCGTACCTGCAAACAGCGTCAGGAAATAGGTAACGATAGGTGCGAGTATCGTGATGTATTTTGGATTTTTACGCAGCAGTTTTTCAGTTTGCTGGACCAGATAATCCAGACCACCGGCAACCTGCATTGCAGAGATAGCGGCGATAACTGCCATAATGATGGAAATAACATCGAATGGAATATGCCCTGGTTTAACGCCAATTGCAGCCAGCACTAGAACGCCAAGACCGCCGGCAAATCCAATGCCAATTCCCCCTAATCTTGCACCCAGGAAGATGGCCAGCAGAACGATAATCAATTCTACGGCTAACATAATAGTGACTCCTTGAAATAATTAAAAATTTGAAAATTTTAGGTTAATACTTTGTGCATGTAGGGAAGTAAAAAGGCACGCTATCCAGTTGGAATCGCGTGCCTTATTGCTAAGAGCTATTTTTTATTATATTCAACAACTTAATCGTCAAAGCGTTTTGCCTTATAAGATGGACATTTTAGGTTCTCTACAGAGAAGATGTCATCCAATTCAGTTTCGGTCAGTAGGCCTCGTTCCAGCACGACTTCACGAACACTCTTACCAGTTTCGGCACAAATCTTACCAACGATATCACCATTGTGGTGACCGATGAATGGGTTCAGATATGTGACAATACCGATCGAGTTGAATACGAAGTTTTCGCAAACTTCCTTGTTAGCCGTGATGCCATTAACGCATTTTTCTACCAAGTTGCAGCAAGCGTTGCTTAGCAGGGAGATAGATTCAAACATGGCCTGACCGATAGCAGGTTCCATAACATTCAACTGTAACTGGCCTGCTTCGGATGCCATAGTAACACAAATATCGTTACCAATAACTTTGAAGCAAACCTGATTCACAACTTCTGGAATAACCGGGTTCACTTTTGCCGGCATAATAGAAGAGCCTGCCTGTAATTCTGGTAGGTTGATTTCATTCAGGCCAGCGCGAGGGCCAGAAGAAAGCAAACGCAGGTCATTGCAGATTTTAGACAGTTTGACAGCCAGGCGCTTCAGAGCACCGTGGACCATAACATAAGCTCCACAGTCGGAGGTTGCTTCAATCAGGTCTTCGGCCGGTATGCAAGGCAGACCTGAAACTTCAGCCAATTTTTCAACCGCCAATTTCTGATAACCTGGCGCGGTATTCAAACCGGTACCGATAGCAGTAGCGCCAAGGTTAACTTCCAGCAGTAACTCAGCCGTGCGGTTTAGGTTTTTAACTTCTTCTTTCAGCAGGATAGAAAATGCATTGAATTCCTGCCCCAGTGTCATAGGAACAGCATCCTGTAACTGGGTACGACCCATTTTTAAAATGTCGCTGAATTCTTTGGCTTTTTTATCGAAGCCTGCAATTAACAGTTCAATAGACTCGATCAGTTGCAGGATGGCGTTATAAACTGCGATACGGAAGCCGGTTGGATAGGCGTCGTTAGTTGACTGGCTTTTATTCAAATGATCATTCGGATTCAGGTACTCATATTCGCCTTTTTTATGGCCTAACAGTTCCAGACCAATATTTGCCAGAACCTCGTTGGTATTCATGTTGAGTGAAGTACCGGCGCCGCCCTGAAACACATCGACTGGAAACTGATCCATGCATTTGCCGTTATAGAGCACTTCGTCACATGCTTTGATGATGATGTCTGCAATTTTCTTAGGAATAGTTTGCAGTTCTTTATTAGCTAAGGCTGCGGCTTTTTTTACCATCACCATGCCACGGATAAATTCGGGTACATCATTAATGGTGTTGTTACTGATGTGGAAGTTTTCAATCGCACGTAAGGTGTGAATACCGTAATAGGCTTCAGCAGGGACTTCTCGTTTACCTAACAGGTCTTCTTCGATACGAATGTTGTTTGACATGAGAACCTTCTTATTAGATGACGTTTTTACTGTCTAATTATGCGTTTATTCAATTATTATGTTGCCAACAGCAATAGTTATGATGTGAAATTTTTATCACCAGATTGCCCGCGTGATCATATGCTGGTTAGCAATAAATGCATTGAATCTGGATCACTTTATAGTGGTATTTGTTTAGTCTGATTTGATATATGTGATATTTATCACAATTGCGTGTCTAATTAGCAAAATTTTCAGCGGATTGAAAACGATAACTGTGACCCCAATTATATCTTTAATAAATTAAAAAAAGTTAATTTGGTTGTCCCTTGGATTTTGTTGATATGATTTATTCAGGATACAACCTGTTCATCCAAATCAATTGAAGGAGCACCAAGTGCGTTGGTTGCCATTTATCCTAATATTTTTGCTTGTTTACATCGAGTCAACCCTATTTGTGCGTGTTGCCTCTGAATTAGGCGTACTGTTTACGCTATTACTGGTGCTGTTTACTTCTTGTGTCGGTATCTCTTTGGTTCGCAGTCAGGGCATAAAGAATTTTCTCCAGATCCAGCAAAAGCTAGTTACCGGAGAGAGCCCGGCAGCAGAAATGATAAAAAGCGTTTCCCTGTTACTGGCGGGTTTCCTGTTACTCCTCCCCGGCTTTTTTACGGATTTCCTTGGATTGCTGTTGTTACTGCCGCCGGTTCAGAAAAAATTAGTGATGAAACTGATGCCGCATATCAATTTCTATCGTCCTCATAATAGTGGCGGGTTTAAACGGGATAGCAACACCTTCGAAGGAGAATATGAGCGTAAGCAGGATGATCCCGCCCGTTCATTGAGAGAACATAAGCCCGATGATGACGAGCATAAGCCTCATTAATAAGCGGTTATTTTCTAAATGTTTGGTTTAACTATAGGTTTTTTTCTGTCGGCAAGAAAAAAGTAAAATATTTTTTTGCCTGCCCTTGAAGTATCATAAATAAGTCCCCACTTAATTTATTATGATACTAGTTTAATGAAAGCATACTGGTATCAATCCTCTTACCTGATATGGACTTTCTTATAGGAGAGCTATCAATGAATATTCGTCCATTGCATGATCGTGTGATCGTCAAGCGTAAAGAAGTTGAATCAAAATCTGCTGGCGGTATTGTGCTGACTGGCACAGCTGCGGGTAAATCTACTCGTGGTGAAGTTCTGGCTGTGGGCAATGGCCGCATCCTTGAAAACGGTGATGTGAAAGCACTGTGTGTGAAAGTTGGAGATATCGTTATTTTTAACGATGGTTACGGTGTTAAGTCAGAGAAGATCGACAACGAAGAAGTGTTGATCATGTCTGAAAGCGACATTCTGGCAATTGTTGAAGCGTAATTGTTGCGCTTAGATCTTCTTAACTGAACGAATTTAAAGGAAAGAAACAATGGCAGCTAAAGACGTAAAATTTGGTAGCGACGCTCGCGTTAAGATGCTACGTGGTGTGAATATTCTTGCTGATGCAGTAAAAGTGACTTTGGGTCCTAAAGGCCGTAACGTTGTGCTGGATAAATCTTTCGGTGCTCCTGCAATCACTAAAGACGGTGTTTCCGTAGCTCGTGAAATTGAACTGGAAGACAAGTTCGAAAACATGGGCGCTCAGATGGTGAAAGAAGTTGCCTCTAAAGCGAATGATGCTGCGGGCGACGGCACAACGACAGCAACTGTATTGGCTCAGTCTATTGTTACTGAAGGTCTGAAAGCCGTAGCCGCTGGCATGAACCCAATGGATCTGAAACGCGGTATCGACAAAGCCGTAGTTGCAGCGGTGGCAGAGCTGAAAAAGCTGTCCGTACCTTGCTCAGATTCCACCTCTATTGCTCAGGTAGGTACTATCTCCGCGAATTCCGATGAAACTGTGGGTAAATTGATCGCAGAAGCGATGGATAAAGTCGGTAAAGAAGGTGTAATCACCGTTGAAGAAGGTACAGGCTTGGAAGATGAGCTGGATGTCGTTGAAGGCATGCAGTTCGACCGTGGTTACCTCTCTCCTTATTTCATCAACAAACCAGAAAACGGTTCTGTTGAATTAGAAAACCCATATATTCTTCTGGTAGATAAAAAAATCTCCAACATCCGTGAGCTGTTGCCAGTTCTGGAAGGTGTAGCTAAGGCAAGCAAGCCTTTGCTGATTGTCGCTGAAGATGTTGAAGGTGAAGCACTGGCTACTTTGGTTGTTAACACCATGCGTGGCATCGTCAAAGTGGCTGCGGTTAAAGCGCCTGGCTTCGGTGACCGCCGTAAAGCTATGCTGCAAGATATCGCTGTCTTGACTAACGGTAATGTTATTTCTGAAGAGATTGGCTTGGAGTTGGAAAAAGCAACTCTGGAAGATCTGGGTCAGGCAAAACGTATCGTTATCAACAAAGATACCACTACCATCATTGATGGCGTTGGTGAAGAAGATGCAATTGCAGGCCGTGTTGCTCAGATCAATCAGCAGATCAAAGAGTCCACTTCTGATTATGACCGTGAAAAACTGCAAGAGCGCGTAGCTAAACTGGCTGGCGGTGTTGCTGTTATTAAAGTTGGTGCTGCAACAGAAGTTGAGATGAAAGAAAAACGTGCTCGCGTTGATGATGCTCTGCATGCAACTCGCGCAGCAGTAGAAGAAGGCGTGGTAGCTGGTGGTGGCGTTGCGCTGGTTCGCGTTGCAGCCGCTATTGCTGGTCTGAAAGGCGACAACGAAGATCAAAACGTAGGTATCCGTGTTGCAATGCGCGCGATGGAAGCTCCTCTGCGTCAGATCGTTGACAACTCAGGTGAAGAGCCATCTGTTATCGCAAACAGCGTGAAAGCAGGTGAAGGCAACTACGGTTATAACGCAACTACCGAACAGTATGGCGATATGATCGCAATGGGTATTCTGGATCCAACCAAAGTAACCCGTTCTGCACTGCAATTTGCAGCATCTATTGCTGGCCTGATGATCACTACTGAATGTATGATCACTGATCTGCCTAAAGACGATAAAGCTGATTTAGGCGCAGCAGGCGGTATGGGTGGCATGGGCGGTATGGGCGGCATGATGTAATAGTCGCGTAGGTCGCTAGCCTGGTGGGTTACGTCCAAAAGTGGGTACTAACTAAAGTTGTGCTCATTATCTTCCCGCCGAAATAGCATTTGGTAAAATCCAATATTCGGGCTGAGGTTTAAGCCCGGATATTGGTCTCCGTTTTATTAAGTGATCGGTTTATTAGGATAGCTGGAGTGCTTTCCCGTCAATTTTGTTTTTGCTGACGTTCCGATGAACGGCACAAGAGTTCTCTTGCTGTAGCGTTCTTCTCTTCTATATTCTCTCTGTCAGGCCATGTTCGTGATTTAAAGTTTGTACACCACTGACCTTCCCTGTGTGAAGCTATGACTTTACAAAGTGACTAGCCCCTTTATCAGCTTAAAAAGCGACTTGATGTTCCATTATCTTGTTCGTTAACAGCGTCAATCCCAATAGCAATAAGTAAAATATTTATTTAAATTCCAGATAGGAGTTAACAACATTCGATCATGCTGATCCCGTAGACATTGGCCATATAACACGCAATGGGTTAAGTAATAAAAGCAATTTGGCATAGGACAAATTCTTAAGGAAAAAAATATTTCCTTAAGTTTTAGAAAAAATGAGCTTATTAGACTAAAATTCATTTATTCATAGGATTTTGGAAAATAATTCAAATATCTATGCACAAATTTAATCGATCTACAGAAATGGCTGTATTCGTTCAGGTAATTGAATCGGAAGGTCTCTCTGCCGCTGCTCGCAAGCTCGACATGACGCCATCAGCCGTCAGTAAACTTATTAATCGACTGGAAATGCGACTTGGTGTACGGCTGTTGAATAGAACAACACGTAAACTCCAGTTAACGGCTGAAGGTTCTGTTTTCTATGAGCGTAGTGTCAGGATTTTGGAGGACATCATAGCCGTAGAACAAGAAGTAAATCAGGGAACAGCGCCGTGTGGACGGATACGTGTTAATTGTCATGTTGCGTTTGGAAAACATTGCTTGATGCCTTTATTACCGGATTTCCTGCAACGCTATCCGGAGATCACACTCGACATTTCATTATGTGACTTGGTAGTGGATTTACTTGATGATCGTAGCGATGTGGCAATTCGTATTGGCCCTCCTGTGGACGACTCATGTCTCATGGTGCGCCGGTTGGGGTCAAGTCGAATGGTTGTGGTAGGATCTCCTTCATACCTTGAAAGAGTGGGGATGCCTGCTACGCCTTGCGACTTGGGGCGTTACAATCGACTTGGTTTTGGTTTCACCCGCCATGCGAAAGCTTGGCCTTTCATCGGTTCGGAAGAGTGGGTGCAACAATTGCCTTCAGGGAACTTGTTGCTTGGTGATGGAGAAACCATGCGTAAAGCTGCGCTAGCAGGGCTTGGTTTAGCTCGACTGGCCCGTTTCCATGTGAATGCTGATATTCAGGCTGGTTTGTTGCTACCTGTACTTGAGAACTATAATCCTGGCGATCAAGAAGAAATATATGCCGTTTTTGTCGGAACAGATAGACAACTTCCATCACGAGTACGGGTATTTCTCGACTATCTAACAGAGCACATCCATATTGGTGATGGATGGCAATAGCCATAAAATTGACACCACGAGAACATTTGAGTGGGTGTTATTGTGGTGTCAATGGAATATCTGTATCTAAGTTAAATCTGTGTTAAAGAAACATAATTATTTATACATAAAAAATCCACATGAATATAATGTCTAAGCCATCTCAGTAAGTGGAATTTTTATGGAATATAACATCAGATAATTACTTAATAGAAAATTGTCGTGAGATATTACCAATTCAAAACTGTTGAAAGGTGTTCTAATCGTATTTTTAATGAGGTGATATTAAGTTTAATATCATTCGCAACATAGGAATTGAATTTATACCCGTCATCTTTCAAGTTGCCTCTTTGTTAGCTGCACTCGCTCACCCCGGCCACATAGTTATCTATGCTCCCGGGGATTCGCTCCCTTGCCGTCGCGATGCATCTTGAAATCCATAGGGTATATTGTAAATTTATTTAAGACTTTCTTGGAAGCTAACGAATTGGTTAAATATTTACATTATGCTTTTAATATTGTAGATGGATTTTTTAAATTAAGAGAGATATAGGAAAATTTATAATCTATGTTAGTTTTGGTGATTATAGTATTATGAATATCCTATCAGGTAATTAATATAATGAATAAAAGATTTTTTGGGTAGATAACCAATGGCTTGATTAGTGAGTTACTTTTTTATGGGAAAAGTAATTTATTGAGTCTATTCGTGTTATTTATTCGATTATTTTCCCTACTTTTTACTGGATTCACCTTGGTATAAAAGATTCTTGACCTAAACACTTTACCTAAAGGATGACTTTATTAAATTATTTTTTGCGATATTGGTGCACAACAAGGTATATTGATGATTAATTGTCGAATTTCCAACAATGAGTGAGGAAAAACATGCGAATTAAAGTTTTGCTCAGTGCTTCGGTATTGTTAGTGTTGGCTGGGTGTACAACCACTAACCAATTAACTTCTGAAGGTTCACAGGTTCGATTTGTTGACACTAAGCCGGGAAGTGAATGTCAGCTATTAGGTGAAGTAACAGGTACCCAAAGCAATTGGATGACTGGTGTAAGTAATGAAAGCAGCTCAATGCGTGGGGCAGCCAATGATTTACGCAATAAAGCCGCAGTCATGGGGGGAAATGTGATTTATGGGGTGACCAGTCCGAGTGAAAGTCTGTTATCTAGCTTTGCCCCACTAGACAGTAAGATGATTGGTCAGGTCTATAAGTGCCAGTAATAGCATTCAGAATTTGAGTGATATGCCCGGCTGAAAAGTATCCGGGCATGAATTTTTTGTTAATTTTGTTTTAATCCCAAATCAAGAGGTGTTTTACTCGGTTCTCCACCGATTTCCCTTGCCAGACGTGGTACTAAATAACCTGAAATTTTTGTCAGCAATTCCCGAATAAGCTCCTTGGCTTCTTCATCGCTGACCATAAAATGAGCGGCTCCTTGTACTTTATCCAGTACGTGAATGTAATAAGGCAGAATACCTGCATCAAACAGAGCATTGCTCAGATCAGCCAGAGTATCAGAATGATTATTGATACCGCGTAACAGCACGCTTTGATTTAGTAATGTAATACCTGCTTGTTTCAGCAACATCATACTGTTCCGCAAGGATTGGTCGATCTCATTAGCGTGATTGATATGTGTCACCATGAGTACCTGTAATCTCGATTGCGCCAGCCGATTACAAAGCGTTGTTGTAATCCGGGCAGGAATAACCACAGGCAGACGAGTGTGAATACGCAGTCGTTTGATATGGGAAATCTTTTCCAGATTGCTGATTAACCAGTCAAGTTCGTGATCTTTGGCCATTAAGGGATCGCCGCCAGAGAAGATAATCTCATCAAGTTCAGGATGTTGCTGAATGTAATCTAATGCTTGCTGCCAATTGCGTTTATTGCCTTTATTATCTTCATATGGAAAATGACGGCGGAAGCAATAACGGCAATTAACTGCACATCCTCCTTTAACCAATAATAATGCGCGATTACGGTATTTATGTAATAGACCGGGAACAGCACTGCGCTGTTCATCCAGAGGATCGGTAGAAAAACCCGGCGTAAACGTGAATTCTTCTGGTGTCGTTATAACCTGAAGCAACAACGGATCATGAGGATCGTTTGCCTGCATACGGGCAACGAAAGCTCTGGGTACCCGTAATGGAAACAGGCGACGTGCGTCGCTACCTTTACTCAATGTCGGGTGTTTATCTAAAGATAATAATTGTAATAATTCATCAGGATCGGTAATAACATCTGTCAGTTGTTTCAACCAGTCTTCTCTGATGATGATCTTTGGGGTTATAATGTGCGCCATTTTTTGGCTAAGCCATTTTGTTTAGAAAGAGGATCTCCATGGCTACTTATAGTACCAATGAATTCCGTTCAGGTCTTAAAATCATGTTAGATGGCGAGCCGTGCGCTATTCTTGAAAGTGAATTCGTGAAGCCGGGTAAAGGCCAGGCGTTTGCCCGTGTCCGTATTCGTAAGCTAATTTCCGGTAAACTGTTGGAAAAGACCTTCAAATCTACGGATTCTGTGGAATCCGCTGACGTGATGGATATGAACCTGACTTACCTGTATAACGATGGTGAGTTTTGGCACTTTATGAATAACGAAACCTTCGAGCAATTAGCTGCTGATGAAAAAGCCGTTGGCGATAATGCGAAATGGTTAGTTGAACAAGCTGAATGTATCCTGACGCTGTGGAATGGTCAGCCTATCTCTGTCACTCCACCAAACTTTGTTGAACTAGAGATCACTGATACTGATCCCGGTTTGAAAGGTGATACCGCAGGTACCGGGGGTAAACCCGCAACGTTGAGCACTGGCGCCGTGGTTAAAGTACCTCTGTTCGTTCAAATCGGTGAAGTAATTAAAGTGGATACTCGTTCTGGCGAATACGTTTCCCGCGTAAAATAACCATCGACTCTGTATTCAATAAAAGCCACAGTTCTGGCAACAGACTGTGGTTTTTCTTTTTAGCGCATAATGCTGCGTTATTGATACTGCAATTTTTCGCGACTATAATTTGCCTCTATTTCTAATGGTTATCCGGGACGACCTGGATATGCTACCGTTTTCTGGGGACGACCTCTCAATTATTATGGGGCTTTGATATGTCCTGGTTTGTGCTTGTTATTGCTGGTTTATTCGAAGTCGTCTGGGCGGTTGGTCTGAAATATACACATGGTTTCACCCGGTTGATGCCGAGCCTTATTACAGCCGGTGCTGTAGCGCTCAGTATGGGGCTGCTTGCTTATGCTATGAAAGGTTTACCAATAGGTACAGCTTATGCAGTGTGGACTGGAATAGGTGCAGTGGGCACTGCCATTTTTGGCATTATTGTGTTCGGTGAATCTGCAAGTTTTGCCAGAATCCTAAGCTTTGTTCTGATTATCGCCGGTATTATCGGTCTGAAATTGTCTAGTTAACCCGAATTTCGTTTAAACCGTCACTGGAACATCTTCTTCTGAGTAGAAAATGTTCAGTGATGGTTTCTTCCATTTTAGGCAGTAGTCAATCACACCGCCTAAAACAGTCAACAGAAATCCTGTTATACTTCGGTGGCGAGACTGCTCTATTTGAGAAATTTCTTTTAATTGACCATTAATGGTTTCAATGATAAAACGCTTTAATAACATTATTCTATCCCACTCTGCCTGTACCTTCGCTTTCATGTTACGGCGTTTTTTCGTGATGAAAGTGACACCCGTTTGCGCTAAATCGTCCGCCAGTTCTTGGCTAAGATAGCCTTTGTCACCATAAAGAGAACCCGTTAATTCTTTTACTAAATCGCGAACAGGTTCTCGATCATCCATATTACTGGCGGTGACTTTGAGTGCCAAAATTTTGCCCTGATAGTGAACAATCAAGTGTCATTTGAAACCGTAAAACCAAGCCATTGAGGTTTTTCCTCGCTGTGCTACCCCCCTCAAACACCTTATGCCGGGGAATACGGATGTTGTGACACACGCGTAAACTCGTGGAATCAATAAAAGCAATTCCCGTAGGGTTTTCTTTTTAATTGAGTCAGATAACTGCACAGTGGAACCAAAACGGAAGGCGCGACACTGACAAAACGGGTATAACTGAGCAAGGTTGGAAAATTGTGATGATGATATTGCCAAATATGATCCAGATAAAAATGTTTCAAATTACGGTAATGCGACAGGAGAAAGAGGATCAATATAGTCATAATTTCACTGTGATACATATGACCTTGCCTGCGCCGCAGACGATACCCGTTGTCGAGACAAAATTGCGCCCATTGAGGAATGAAAAAACGACAAAAGTCATCGACATCGCAGAAAATTTCAACTAATTTGTTCATTGCCTGTTCTTCCCCAGAGCGGTTTTTGGTGTGCACCAAAACTTTGCTCTTGGAACAGGCACTTCGTTAATTCCTTATCCAGAATTCAGGTTAATTATTGATGTTAGGAACATAAATCCCGGCCAAAATGAACTGCTCCTAAATCGCAATGGAATGCGTTGTTGGCATGTGAAAAGTATCTTCAACTACATCCGGAAGATAAAGACAAAGTAAGTGCCTTACTGGATCAACTGTCTTGTTAATATCAAGATCCCAACCTTAGTGAACTGCCCTCGTTCAATGGTAACTTGCACTGCCTGCCCTGTGGGAAATCCCACCGCTTCCAGCCAGTTGCGTATTTTCGTCCTCGGAGATCACCCAATAACCGGCGTTTTTTAAAGAACTTGCGGCGGGCATGGGCCCAGCAACCCGCTTCGGTGATATCAGCCCGGGCATGCAGCACGTTGTAACCGGCATAATCATCCGTTACCAACGTGCCACCCGACCAGTCTTTCAGCACACTCTGTGCATAACGGCCACTGTGACCGGGATGCGGCTCACAGTACCCCACCGCCGGCGAGGTATCGGGGCCGGTGACATACGCCACTACATAACCTCATAACCTCTCACAAAATGCATAGGCCCATACACCAAAAAAATTTTTACCGAGCCTCATGCCCGGCTCTTTACCTTAATGTTAAAAAAATGGTCTTCTGATTATTTTAGCTCCTCATTAATGGCCTGCCGAACAATCAACTTCGCGGCCCAACTCGTTAAGTTGATTATTTCATCATTTTCTAAACCAAAAGTATCTTTCAGAATAGTCATAGCCTCTGTACCATATAAAACGGAAATCAACATAATAATCTTATGTATTGTGTCATCTTTAAGCTGACCTTTTAGAGGCGCTAACGCCGTAGAAAGTGTCTCTTTGCGGTTACTTTTTTTCTTCAAAACAGGTCGTTTGTAGTTATCTTCATCTGATAAAGATTCCTGCCAGCGTAACTGAGAAATGCGTAAAGCATCCCTCATCAGTGCCTCATTAGCTTCTATTTCTTCATAACCCCATCTTAATAATTTCTCAATATTTTCTTCTGCATTATTGCTCATAGGGGGGACAACGAATGATCCAATAACTTGTTTTACAACATATTCTACAAAATCACTGTGGGTTGAAAAGTAGCTGCGCAATGTGACCTTCGCATATTCAGCTTCACTGGCAATCTCTTCAGGGGACGGAAATTTTTTTTCACGATATAACTTCAGCGCTGAATGAGTGATACGTTCCAGGGTACGACGCCGGACTGGCGACAGATTTTCTTCATCAAACAGAATCATTTAAACCCCTTAAAATTTTAACCATATAGCATTCACAATAAAAAATATCACTAATGATAAAAAATAACTTGCATGTTGTAAAATATTACAATAGGTTTACATTCGTCTTTAAACTAGATATGCCACATGAGGTGAACACTATGACGCGATTTGTGGTTGTCGTTGGCACAGCAGACACAAAACTGGACGAGCTGGTCTGGTTGAAATGTTGTTTATACCTCGCAGGAGTTGATTCAATCATCATCAATGTATCTACATCAATTCCTGGGAAAAATTATCAGAATAAAAAGGTAGATATTCATTCACTTCAGGTGGCTAAGTATCATCCCGTTGGCGCTGATCCCGTTTTTTGCGGCATGCAGAATAAAGCGATAACAGCGATGCCTGTCGCCCTCACAAATTTCCTGAACAGTTCAATCGACGATATCGCGGGGGTGATTGGTATCGGAGGCTCAGGCGGAACAGCGCTGATTACTCCGGCTATGCAAAGCCTGCCTATCGGTTTGCCTAAAATCATGGTATCCACTATGGCGTCAGGGAATGTCTCAGCCTACGTTAGAGCCAGCGATATTGCCATGCTTTATACGGTAACCGATCTCAACGGACTAAACCGTATTTCTCGTTCAGTATTGTCTAATGCTGCAAATATGATGACGGGCTCTGTCAATTATTTTACGCCATTGGCTGATATTCATAAACCCGCTTTAGAGTTGACGATGTTTGGTATGACGGCTCCGTGCATTGATCAGACTAACATTAAAGATTATTTGGTTGCTGTTCAGATTATTGTCCGCGAATTAAGTTTGATCGTTGAACCTAAATTAATAGGAAATAAAGCGTGGAAGCAATCTGAATGCATTTTTAATATAAAATCCCTTTAATTAAATTTACTATTTTTTATTCTAATTAAAATAGAAATAAAAAATTATCTTTACTGTTGATTATCAATAAAATAAAAACATCCATGTGAGATAAGAGTTTTAATGATTTGATATGTCAGATAATCAGAAAGAAATTTTAAAACGGCTCAAGCGAGATCCATTGATGAAACCATCGGCATTAGCCGATATTTTTGGGATTGGACGTTCATGTACTTCAGGGCATAAAGATATTGTTCACTTTGAACAAAGATGTTCAGCTTTAGTCTTGCCCTTAAAATGCACCAATAGTCCAAGCTTATCTCATAATAAAGTGAAAAACTTTTTGGAATCAAAATGAAAATTATTCTTACAGGGTAATAACGCAAAACATTACTTGCAACAGTAATGGTCATGAATGACAAGGACGTTTTTTAGTAATAGTAATTTGATAAATAACTAGGAATCATGGTCCTGTGTTCATGGACATTGGTAAGAAATTTTTTGCCTATTTGTCTGTTATTAGCCTTTTCATGGCGGTTCTGGCGGGAAAGGTTTTGGTTTTGCTTGCCGGAAATGAACACTGATTCATGCATCCTATTTGAATAGCCACCATAAATCAATTAGGGGAAGTAAACAGAGATGATAACGACTCAAAATGACTGGCATCCGGCAGATATTATTGCAGCATTGCGTAAACGCGGCACAACACTTGCTGCATTATCAAGGGAATCGGGGCTAAGTCCATCGACACTATCTAATGCATTAATACGCCGGTGGCCTAAAGGGGAGAGGATTATTGCGGACAGACTAGGAGTACATCCTTCAAAAATTTGGCCCAGTCGATATACTATCCAGTCCTAATTTAAATCCACTATTATTTTTGTGTGTTTAGAGGGGATACTATAAAAAACAGATTTCATTAAATCAATGATATACATATATCAGTTCTGGCAACTTCTTTATATGAAGTGATCCTTAAAAAAGTAGCTAAAGAATGTTTATAACCCTTATCAGGTCTTATTACATTGTCGTGTGATATAAATCAAGAAATTTATCGTACTCTTGTCGCGTATAATGAGGAAAAAGATGTTGATGTTATTAATAATCCAGGGGTGGTTAAAACTCTTTTAAGAATTTATATGAGAAAATTGTAAATATAATTTAAGCGCTACCTTTGAACCTTTATTTATATCTCTGAATCAAGGTCGGTAGCGCTTTCTTTGGTGATGACTCTGATTTATTGATAATGATGAATATTCAAATAATCCCACTCCCCATATGTAAGTGGCGCATTCAGGCCGTATTAACGGTGGCTAAACAATAAGATCGGCCTTCCAAGGGAAGCAGTTCATGTACCCGGTTTGCAGGCCAGTGCGCAATATGACTGATGACATGGCGTAGCCAGACCTCAGGATCCATTTTATTTAGCTGGCAGGTACCGATAAAACTGTTCAGAAGGGCTGCTCGTTCGCCACCTTTGCAGAGCCTGCGAAGAGCCCGATGGTATGACCTTTATATCATCACTTTAATATCGGTGCGTTACTGGAGATCTTTATGTTACACGATATCCCTTCAGCTTATGTCGGCCTGGATATTCACAAAGAATCGCTGACTGTTGTCATCGCCAGCCCCGGATTTAGAAAAACTACTGCCATGGAAAATGATGCTAAGTAAAATGTAGTTCTCCGGACGCTTACGCAACAACGTTCCCTGGAGTGAAGATTGACGCCAAACCCGATTTTTTCTAAGGTACCTGGAGTTACAACCCGTTTTTTTCTGTGCGGTTTGATGCCTAGCTCAGACCTGAGCTGATAAAATGGACGTCCCACATGGTGTCAATTGTACCAAAATGAAATAGTTATATTCATTTAACGAGAGCGTTCATCATGTATGGGAATATTCAGGGACGGTTCTTTCTTGATCGAAAACTCTATTTTTCAAACGGCATTTAGTTCAATTTTTTTATCCAGAACTCAGATTATATCTAATCAGAAGATTGGCGACAAAAGTTATCGGCACCAAAAGAAACTTTTACCGGGCCTCATGCCCGGTTCTTTACCTTAATGTTAAAAAAATGGTCTTCTGATTATTTTAGCTCCTCATTAATGGCCTGCCGAACAATCAACTTTGCGGCCCAACTCGTTAAGTCGATTATTTCATCATTTTCTAAACCAAAAGTATCTTTCAGAATAGTCATAGCCTCTGTACCATATAAAACGGAAATCAACATAATAATCTTATGTATTGTATCATCTTTAAGCTGACCTTTTAGAGGCGCTAACGCCGTAGAAAGTGTCTCTTTACGGTTACTTTTTTTCTTCAAAACGGGTCGTTCGGGGTTACCTTCACCGGATAAAGATTCCTGCCAGCGTAACTGAGAAATGCGTAAAGCATCCCTCATCAGCGCCTCATTGGCTTCTATTTCTTCATAGCCCCATCTTAATAATTTCTCAATATTTTCCTCTGCATTATTGCCCATAGAGGGGACAACGAATGACCCAATGACTTGTTTTACAACATACTCTACAAAATCACTATGGGTTGAAAAGTAGCTGCGCAACGTGACCTTCGCATATTCAGCTTCACTGGCAATCTCTTCAGGAGACGGAAATTTTTTTTCACGGTATAACTTCAGCGCTGAATGAGTGATACGTTCCAGGGTACGACGCCGGACTGGCGACAGCTTTTCTTCATCAAACAGAATCATTTAAACCCCTTAAAATTTTAACCGTATAGCATTAATAATAAAAAATATCACTAATGATAAAAAGTAACTTGCATGTTGTAAAATATTACAATAGGTTTACATCCATCTTTGAACTGGGTATGTCACATGGGGTGAACACTATGACACGATTTGTGGTTGTCGTTGGCACAGCAGACACAAAACTGGACGAGCTGGCCTGGCTGAAATGTTGTTTACACCTCGCCGGAGTTGATTCAATCATCATTGATGTGTCTACATCAACTCCCGGGAAAAATCATCAGAATAAAAAGATAGATATTCATTCACTTCAGGTGGCTGAGTATCATCCCGCTGGCGCTGACTCCGTTTTTTGTGGCGTGCGGAATAAAGCGATAACAGCGATGTCTGTCGCCCTCACGAATTTCCTGAACAGTTCAATCGACGATATTGCGGGGGTGATTGGTATCGGCGGCTCAGGCGGAACAGCGCTGATTACTCCGGCTATGCAAAGCCTGCCTATCGGTTTGCCTAAAATCATGGTATCCACTATGGCGTCAGGGAATGTCTCAGCCTACGTTAGAGCCAGCGATATTGCCATGCTTTATACGGTAACCGATCTCAACGGACTAAACCGTATTTCTCGTTCAGTCTTGTCTAATGCTGCAAACATGATGGCGGGTTCTGTCAATTATTTTACGCCATTGGCTGATATTCATAAACCCGCTTTAGGGTTAACGATGTTTGGTATGACGACTCCGTGCATTAATCAGCTCACTACTGAATTAAATACTCAATACGATTGCCTGGCTTTTCATGCTACCGGCAATGGTGGAACAAGCATGGAAAAATTGGCTAAGGACGGCAAATTAGTTTGTGTTTTAGATATTACATTAACCGAAATTGCCGATCTGTTATTTGGGGGCGTCTTGGATTGCCCTGACACACGTTTAGACGTCATTGCAAAAAAAAGCATTCCGTGGATTGGCAGTGCTGGTGCTTTGGACATAGTTAACTTTGGCGCAAAGGACACGATTCCAGAACGTTACAGCAACAGGCTGTTTTTTGAGCACAATTCTCAGGTGACATTGATGCGAACCACACCTGAAGAAAACTATCAGCTTGGTATCTGGATAGGGAACAAACTTAATAAGTGTAATGGACCTATTCGATTCATTATTCCGGAAGGCGGATTCTCTGCGCTAGATTGCCCTGAACAACTTTTTTATTTACCTACATCAACACAGGCTTTCTGTCATGGACTAAAAAAAACAGTAAAACAAACAGAATTGAGAAAAGTTATAAAAACACCTTTTCACATAAATTCACCACAATTTTGTACTCTTGTAATACAACAATTCAAGGAAATTATAGAACACCAGGGAATTTCTTATGAAGAAAAGATACAATAAGATTATTAAAACTATAAAACAAAAAGTCGAACGTAACGAAACTATTATTGGAGCGAGTGCAGGCACTGGTCTTTCGGCGCGTTGCGAGGAAGCTGGAGGTGCAGACCTCATTATCGTATATAATTCTGGACGCTTCAGAATGGCTGGCAGAGGATCACTGGCCGGATTAATGCCATACGGTAATGCAAATGAAATTGTCAGAGAAATGGGTAATGAAATATTGCCGATAGTTAAGGAAACACCTGTATTGGCGGGTGTCTGTGGTACTGATCCATTCTGTAATTTACCTCTTTTCCTAGATGAACTGAAGGCACAAGGTTTTGCTGGTATTCAGAACTTCCCAACAGTAGGACTTATTGATGGAAAGTTCAGAAAAAACCTGGAAGAAACAGGCATGGGCTATGAACTGGAGGTGAAGCTAATCCGCCTGGCACATGAAAAAGGAATGATTACCACGCCTTATGTTTTCAATGCAAAAGAGGCTGAAGCTATGGCACAAGCAGGTTCTGATATCATCGTCGTACATCTGGGACTAACCACTAGCGGCGATATTAGTGCTAATACATCATATGATCTGAAATCTTGTATACCAATCGTTAATGCTTGTGCTTCGGCGGCTAAAACTGTCCGAAATGACATTATTATTTTGTGCCACGGCGGCCCAATTTCGGAACCGGAAGATGTAGCCTATATTTTAGCTCATTGCCCCGATTGTCATGGATTCTATGGCGCCAGTGCAATGGAGCGTTTGCCAACAGAACAAGCCATCAAATATACGATCCAGAAATTTAAAGAAATTAATCGGGGTTAGTGAGAATTATACTTAAGCTATGTGGAAACTGAGTACTACAACCGTAATATCGGTTACGTTATGATGACGCATTGTTTTCTTTTTCTCAAAAAGGTTGTCAGTGCAAGCTATCCATATTTATAGGATTACTTGTACTAGAGTATGGTATAGATCTAAATTAAGACCTTGAAAAGAAAATATTAACTCAATTGAGAAAATTTCACTTATTAATTTCAGGAAATCTGTTTTTTTCAGGTGGTTATATGGTTAAAAAGAGAAAGGAAGCACAGCATAATATGGACTCTTTTGAGCAAGACCAAAAAGAAACCTTCAAGGAGAGGCTTCTTTATCTTATTGGAGACCGTAGTGTAAGAACTGTAGCTAAAGAATGGGGATTATCGTATTCAACACTGAACAATTACATCATAAGGGACTCAATCCCTGCTCTCAATGTAGCTCAATCAATCTGCGATATTGAAGGTGTCACCCTAGATTGGCTTGCAACTGGTGATCATCAGTCACAACCTAATAATCAAACCACAACCATTCATGAACAACTAAAAAGCTCAACGGAAAGAAGCACAGCATGGCAATCTATTTTAGATTCATTGGAAGATAGGGATGTGGATGTATTAATAAAATTAATTCATCGTAAAGGTTATAGAAGGGATACTTGCTGAACCGCCTAAAACCAAAACATCTACAATTGAAAATACCATCAATGAATTGCCTATTAGAAAAAACCTCAAACAAGCAATAAAGATAGCTTTAGCTGGGAATGAATCAACAGATAAAGAAATCTTGTTTTACATTACTACACTGATAAGTCAAGAAAAAAATTAAACACAGTCAATTAGCGATCATAATAGTGTAGAGTTAAACACAAGGTACAGAATGCCGATACCTTTCAATTCTCACTTAGCCAAACTGGATAACCAAGTAAACATGCAGCACATTAAGAAGCAACATGGAGAAGTAAGTGTGCGGGTTCAATTGGGTAGAACACCCGAAGAGTAATTGCAAACCAAGTAAACCAACCTAGAAACTCACCAACACTCAAAAGGGAAATCATTGACAAAGCTTTATCAATTTAACGAAGAAATCAGCACTCAATGATAAATGATAACAGAACGCTTTGTTAACATACCTGTACGTTCAGCCAGATCAAAAGCTGCCTTAACCCGACGCATACCTTCAATTTTGCGCTTTTTTACAGACATTTGCTTAAGTTCAGAAACTTGGCGTTTTGATTGCATAACCTTCTCCTATCATCACTTAGTGCTACAGCTATAAAAACCAAAAATCTGTGTTTTTCTGATGTTCATGATGCTGAGAAACCGCATGACTTAAAGTTTTCCTAATGAATGTACTCTCTGTTGAGACAAAGATGTACAATTATAGTACTAATAAATGCCAGCATATTAGGCTTGCGTATACTTATTTCTGCCCCTTTAATTAAAAAAGGGCGAGAAAGCCCCTGTTGATTTCTCAACAAGGGCTTATCCCAAATATTTTTCGGCATCAGCAGCATGATTTCCATCATCTGTGACCCTAGCACGTTACTGGCGGCAATACCAGCAGGTAGAATGCTACAGCAACAAACAGATAGCGTCAAGCATCCCGCTACTAAAACAGCAGCCCTGTTATAAATCACAAAGAATGGAAAAGAAACAAGTGAAAAGTATAGGTGAAATATCACAATCATTATTATATTATTTTAAATCATGTAAGAAAAGGATATAAATTACAATGACAGTCCAAAGTGTTCTAATGTCAATATCAGAAAGACGTATATCAACTTACAAAAGAGGTTTTAACACAGAAAATGAAGCTGAATGTTTAGGACTCTATATATGGAATAAAAGGCTCTGCGCCACTTTTTTTCCTGTATTACAACTTTTAGAAGTTTCGTTAAGAAACAGTTTATACTATGGTCACTTAGCATATCAACGGCAAAAACTTATAGATAGCGGGCTTCCCCCTGCCGCTGCTGAAATGGCAATAGACAGAAACTGGATTCAACATTTCTATTTAAATACGAAAGATAACAAATTTATAAAAAGCCGTGAGGCAGTGGAAAATGCTCTTTCTTCTGTCCAAGAAGAAAAAAGAGAAGTAATACCGGATGAATTAATTGCAAAGCTTACATTTGGTGTATGGAGTAACATTTGCTCCAATCATCATAAATCTGATAAACAGGGGTCCCTTAAAATATGGCCAGAAATGATAGATTTTGCATTCCCAGGTGAAAAAGTGACTTTCAAGCATATAACCAACGACATAAAAAAACTTAATTCTCTTCGTAATAGAATCGCTCATCATGAGCCTATATGGCATAATAAGAAAAGTTTCTCAGTTGAAGGTCATATTAATACAGTACTCAATAGTTTTAAGATGTGCTTGAACTTAATTAAATATATTAACCCGTCTAATCTCAAAACAATTGTTATTATGGAAAGTATAGAGCAAATAACACAACTGTGTAAAAAGGAAACTATTGAGAGATTCAAACAGGCAGCCAAAGATTTTGATCAAGTACATCCAGTAGATATAGAGGTTTGGTATAATACAAACATTGCAGAGACAAGATTGGATGGTGTAATTGTAAAGGTTGAAGGTAAAGTGGTTTCAATAAAAGCATTTAAACATCGGAGTAATCTATTTGTTCTCGATGCTTACGGAAATCATGAAAAGAATTTACCTCACGAAATAGGTATCAACGTGAATTTTGAGCCAGACAATACAAGTGGCACATGGGTTGCAAAAAATGTTAGAAGAAAATAACAACGGCCTTTTAAAGCTAAGTAAAAAGGTGGAAATATACTAACAAACTTTATATTTTACATCTAACTGAAGTAGTTAAGTTGACCATTTTTTGCCGCATGCAGAAGAAACTCTTGCCGCAGCTTGGCTACATGATACATATATAGAAATACTGACGATTCTAGTAATAATAATGGTGATAACAGGATTCTCAAGAAAAATAATGCCTAGGACAGCCCCATGATCTATTATACTCATCTAAATCAGTACAATAAGCAAAAACTATAAAATTAACTGACCTCATTGATAATACTGATTCGACTGTAAACTATGATCCTAAATTCGTACTAGTATATTCAGTTGAGAAGTCTAGATTATTTAAAGACGAGGGCTTTATTTTAAATAACAATAACAAAAAAGCCTTATCAAAACTATTAACAAACTTTCTTGTTATAATTCCAAGCTTATAGAATGCTACAACAAGCTGAGTGAAAAATGTAATAAATGTTCTCCTATTAAATAAGGTTTCATAATTCCGCTACACATGGTTTTATTCAACCAATTGTTATACATAGGATTATTAGTGGGTAAGGTGTGGTGCCATTTTGGAAAATTATTTAAATTAAATACCTCTTATTTCCTACAAAATGCCAGACAAAAATACTGACATATATCCCAGATAGTTTCGCAAAGAAATACTCTTTCCGATGCATCAACCCGCCAGAAGGCTAAAAATATGAATACTTAACCCGAATTCCGTTTAAACCGTCACTGGAACATCTTCTTCTGAGTAGAAAATTTTCAGTGATGGTTTCTTCCATTTTAGGCAGTAGGCAATCACACCGCCTAAAACAGTCAACAGAAATCCTGTTATACTTCGGTGGCGAGACTGCTCTATTTGAGAAATTTCTTTTAATTGACCATTAATGGTTTCAATGATAAAACGCTTTAATAACATTATCCTATCCCACTCTGTCTGTACCTTCGCTTTCATGTTATGGCGTTTTTTCGTGATGAAAGTGACACCCGTTTGCGCTAAATCGTCCGCCAGTTCCTGGTTAAGATAGCCTTTGTCACCATAAAAATTTTGCCCTGATGGTTGACAATCAAGTGTCATTTGAAACCGTAAAACCAAGCCATTGAGGTTTTTCCTCGCTGTGCTACCCGCTCAAACACCTTATGCCGGGGAATACGGATGTTATGACACACGCGTAAACTCGTGGAATCAATAAAAGCAATTCCCGTGGGTTTTCCTTTTAATTGAGTCAGATAACTGCACAGTGGAACCAAAACGGAAGGCGCGACACTGACAAAACGGGTATAACTGAGCAAGGTTGGAAAATTGTGATGATGATATTTCCAAATATGATCCAGATAAAAATGTTTCAAATTACGGTAATGCGACAGGAGAAAGAGGATCAATATAGTCATAATTTCACTGTGATACATATGGCCTTGCCTGCGCCGCAGACGATACCCGTTGTCGAGACAAAATTGCGCCCATTGAGGAATAAAAAAACGAAAAAGTCATCGACATCGCAGAAAATTTCAACTAATTTGTTCATTGCCTGTTCTTCCCCAGAGCGGTTTTTGGTGTGCACCAAAACTTTGCTCTTGGAACAGGCACTTCGTTAATTCCTTATCCAGAATTCAGGTTAGTTAATATTGAACTGCACTTCAAAGGCTCCACACTTTGGCAGTGCAGTTTTTATATGCAATATTTTTTAATCAAGAAATAGAGACTTTTCATCACTGTTTCTCGTTCGATGCCGATATCCGGCATTGAACGGGCAATTTTCAATGCCGCCAGTTTTTCACCTTCCAGACGTCTTTTACAGAGCAAAAACGCCGATGATAGCGACGACACTCAGGATTGCTGCTAAGCCGTAGAAAATCCATTTACTCGCGGGAATATGAATTTTCAGGTCATGCATACCGTGGTGGATACGGTGTAAACCGCACCATAACGGTAAAATGATCATCAGTAATAGGAACGCACGACCAATAAGGCTCTGACAGAAAGCCAGAATTCGTGCGTAGCTTAACGCTTCCGGCGCTACTCCTAATGGTAAAAGGATGGCTACCAGTAAAATAATGGCTGGAGCTACAATTGCTCCCCACATACCACCGGCACCAAATAATCCCCAAAAAATCGGTTCATCGGAACGTTTAGGTATTTTATTCATGAGATCCTCCTTGGGGTTAAACTAAGGCTATACCTAAGATAATCGTGGTGACGATAATAGTGACGGCCCATAGCAGTTTGATTATTGGCTCAGGTCCCATCTTTTCGCCTTTTATCACTACGTTAGCTGCCTTCGGCGCTAGCTCAAACCAAGTTTTAGTATGTAGCAGAGCACCTAGCAGAGTGATGATATTAATCAGCAAGATGACGGGATTTTGTAGAAACGTGACAAATGCATCCCAGCTTTGTGCGCCGCCTTTTAGAGCGAATAGACCGTATATCAGTAAGATACTAAACCACATAGTTGTCACTGCGGTACTTTCACGCAGAATATAGAAGCGATAAAAGCCCAGTTTCTGCCACCAGTTGGGCGCCATGCTGCGGATATAAGGTTTACGTTTAGTTGTCATTACTTTCTCCTCCCCTTACTGTGGTTTTAGCATGGCGATCATGAAGTCTTTCGCGCTTTCGATCTTGCCTTGTTGAATAGCCGCTGCGGGATCGACATGTTTCGGACAGACCTCAGAACAGTAACCAACGAATGTACAGCTCCATACCCCATTCTGGCTATTAAGGTGCGGCATGCGCTCTTTTTTACCGTGGTCGCGGTTGTCGAGATTGTAACGGTGAGCCAGTGTGATCGCAGCCGGGCCGATAAATTCAGGGTTCAGACCAAATTGAGGGCAGGCGGCATAACATAAGCCACAGTTGATACAGCCGGAGAATTGATGATATTTCGCCATCTGTGCTGGAGTCTGAATATTTGGGCCTTCCGTAGGTTTGCGGTCATTCCCGATGATGTATGGTTTGATAGCTTCCAGGTTTTCAATAAAGTCGGTCATATCCACTACCAGGTCACGCTCGATAGGGAAGTTAGCCAGCGCTCCAACTTTCATCCCTTGAGGATAATCACGTAGAAAAGTTTTACAGGCCAGTTTCGGTACGCGGTTAACCATCATGCCGCAAGAGCCACAGATAGCCATACGGCAAGACCAGCGGTAAGAGAGATCGGGCGCGAGATTGTCTTTAATGTAACCTAGGGCATCAAGTAGAGAAGTCTGCTCATCATAAGGAACCTCATAGGTTATAAAATGGGGTTTATGGTCACTTTCCGGGTTGTAGCGCATAACCTCCATTCTCAGGGTGTTCATATCAACCATTCTCCTGCTCCTTATATTTTTTCTCTTGTGCCGCGGCTTCACCGCCATATACACGTTTTGCCGGTGTGGATTTGGTGATTTTCACATCGCTGTATTCCAGGTGAGGGACACCTTCAGGCTTATAGAAAGCGAGTGTATGTTTTAGGAAGTTTTCATCATCACGTTCAGTACAATCTTCATCCAAGCGTTGATGAGCGCCGCGAGATTCTTTGCGGTTTATCGCTGAGTGAATCATACATTCAGCGACATCCAAGCCAAAGCCAAGTTCAATGGTGTACAGTAGATCCGTGTTGAACACATTGGTGTTATCGGTGATTTTCACTCGTTTGAAGCGATCTTTTAGTTCAGCGATCTTATCGATCGTTTTTAGCATGAGTTCAGGGGTGCGATAGATGCCGCAGCCTTCTTCCATCGAGATCCCCATTTCATCACGGATCTTCGACCAACTTTCCGTTCCTTCCTGTTTCAGTAAGTTGTTTAAACGAGCAACTACATCACGCGCTTGGGCATCCAATGGGCGGTTATTAACGGGTTTGGTTTGTTGGACATGTTTTACCGCTTCTTCACCCGCCAGACGGCCAAAGACCACTAATTCAGCCAGAGAATTGGAACCAAGGCGGTTTGCGCCATGCAGGCCAATAGAAGAACATTCGCCGACAGCGAACAGCCCTTTAATGCGGGTTTCACATTTCTGATCAGTTTCGATACCGCCCATAGTGTAATGCGCTGTAGGTCGGACCGGAATAGGTTCTTTAACGGGATCAACACCAACATATGCCTTTGCCAGTTCACAGATGAAGGGCAGGCGTTCAAGTAATTTCTTCTCTCCCAAATGGCGTAGATCGAGATAAACCACATCGCCACGCGGAGTTGAAATAGTACGACCGGCACGCCATTCATGCCAAAAAGCCTGAGAAACTTTGTCACGGGGACCCAGTTCCATATATTTGTTTTCGGGTTTGCCTAATGGAGTTTCAGGGCCGAGGCCATAATCTTGTAAATAGCGGTAGCCATCTTTATTGACCAGAATTCCGCCTTCGCCACGACAACCTTCCGTCATTAGGATACCGGAACCAGGCAGACCGGTTGGATGATACTGAACAAATTCCATATCACGCAGTGGTACGCCGTGACGGAATGCCATGCCCATACCATCACCGGTCACGATACCGCCGTTGGTATTGTAACGGTATACACGGCCTGCACCACCGGTTGCCATAATAACGGCATTGGCTCTTATCTGAATTTTGGCGCCTTCCATCATATTTAGTGCAACCAAGCCGCGTGCTTGTCCTTCGTCCACCAGAATATCGAGGACAAAATGTTCATCGAAGCGTTGGATTTGAGGGTACTTAAGGGAGGTTTGGAATAGCGTATGCAACATATGGAAACCAGTTTTATCCGCGGCGAACCAGGTGCGCTCTATCTTCATACCGCCAAAACGACGCACGTTGACGGAACCATCTTCTTTGCGGCTCCACGGGCAGCCCCATTGCTCTAACTGGATCATTTCTGTCGGGCAATGTTCGACGAAGTATTCAACAACATCTTGCTCACATAACCAGTCACCTCCGGATACCGTGTCGTTGAAATGGAAGTCATAGGAGTCGTGAGCTTGGGTGACGGCTGCTGATCCACCTTCTGCTGCCACAGTGTGGCTACGCATTGGGTAAACTTTTGAGATCAGAGCAATCTTCATTTGAGGATTAGCTTCAGCGGCGGCAATTGCGGCACGTAGACCAGCGCCTCCGGCTCCGATAATCGCGAGATCGGCATTAAAGATTTGCACTGTGCTTCTCCATTGTTTAAGTTAAATTAATGAGTGAGCAAAATCGTCGTAACTTTCCTACAATGTTGTTGTTATTTTTTATATAGCAAAATTTTGTAGGTAAAATCTGGTGCTTTAACGATTAAGGGCAGCTATTTATTACTATTTGTATTGGATTAAGTATAGCGAGTTCTAGGTGAGGTAAATTTGATATGAAAGGGTATTTTGTCAGATTTAATTACAAAAATATGATCTGAGACAGGAATAAGTTATTTTTTTCTTTCGTTCATCCCGATCTGGTAACAAGACGGCCTTTTGAGGAAAATAATGGTGTGTTATGGTGGGATAAGTCACAGTCTGTGTAGTGTGAATTTAACTTATCTGGTATTTTTATCGGTGTTGGAAATTGTGTAAGTTCAGTGATATTCAAGTGATTTATTTTTTTCTGATAATGTTGTAGTTAGCAATTTTAAATTATTTTTTTATTTTCTATAATTATTCTTTAAATTAAATATAAAAATGACCGCTGTTTATTTTATGAATGTTATAATTGAGAATACAATAACCATGTCATTAAAAATAGATGTGGAAATATAATTTGCTATTTTATTTTAATGACCTATATTTAGTAAAGGAGTTTTGTTTTTACAGGTATAGGGATAAGTGACATTTAAATAGTTTTTCATGATTAAAGTCATTTAACTTAATTAGTTTAAGAAATCAAAATATATACCCTATGGATTTCAAGATGCATCGCGACGGCAAGGGAGTGAATCTTTGGGAGCATAGCAAACTATGTGACTGGGGTGAGCGAGTGCAGCCGACAAAGAGACAACTTGAAAGATGACGGGTATATTTAAATGGGAGAGTATTATGGGATTACCAAATATCACTATTGCATTACAAGCTGATAATAATCTCTACCTGAGTCGAGTAGATCAGGCGGGAGTTCAGTACATTGAAGCTGTTAAATCTGCCATTGATATATACTCAAGATATAAATTAATACAACTTAGCACCAATACGATAGCACTTCTTGCTGATAATAGTCGTTATTTGAGCCGGGTTAGTCGAGTCGGTGGTGATTATATTGAAGCAGCGAAATCAAGTATTGATGTTTATTCTACGTTTACAGTAGAGGATGTCGGATGTAATGTGATAGCTCTACGTGCAGATAACGGGAAATATTTAAGTCGAGTCACTCTGAATGGTATTGATTATATTAAGCCGGATAAAATTAATTTAGATGCGTATTGCCACTTTAAAGTGACCACACTGATTGCATAAATTATAATCTTTGCTTAAATATTTTTATGGTGGCCAGGTAAAACTGGCCACTATTATTTTATCTTATTTTTGGATAATAATATTCGTCATTTAATATACCATGTAAAAACCAATGAATTATTTTAATATAATTATCTAATAACGGGTAATTGTTGTTATTTATAATATTATAATTAATAATTTTAAATGAATTTTTATTTTGTTTATAGTTTTTAATTTTATAATTTAAATGTGAAAATTATTTATGTTTAATGAATGTTATAGTTAAATCTTAAATGATTATATCATTCAAAATAGATGCCAAAATATATTTTGGTATTTAACAATCATATTGGTTGTATATATTCATTGAAAGTGTTTTATATTTTCAGGAATAGTAAAATGTGGAATTTAAATTAATGCGCTATAAATAATATAGTTGGCCAAAATAAATTAAATATATTTAAACAGGAGAATATTATGGGATTATCAAGTAGCCCTATTGCGTTACAGGCAGATAATGGGTTCTATTTAAGTCGAATTGATCGAGGCGGAGGATTTGACTTTATTGAAGCTAATAAATCTATTATTGATATTTACACTAAATATTCTGCAACACAACTTAGTTCCAATAAGATAGCACTTCGTGCAAGTAATGGCCTCTATTTAAGTCGGATTTCTCTGGCAGGTAGTGATTATATAGTAGCGACAAAATCAGATATTGATGTTTATTCTACTTTTACTTTAGAGTATATCGACGATAATGTAGTAGCTTTGTGTGCAGATAATGGGAAATATCTGAGTCGGATCAATGCTGGTGGTATTTTTAACTATATTAAACCGGATAAATACGATTTAGATATATATTGCCAGTTTAAAGTTATAAAATTGTAATTGGATATACCCAATGGATTTCAAGATGCATCGCGACGGCAAAGGAGCGAATCCCCGGGAGCATAGATAACTATGTGACCGGGGTGAGTGAGTGCAGCCAACAAAGAAGCAACTTGAAAGATGAC